>JAKMFK010000148.1 GCA_022425465.1 Bacteroidia bacterium
ACGAGACAAGTGAAAGAATCAAATGATCTTTTTGCACTCATTGAGTTTAGTGCTAAATGGGATGTTATACCGACTATATTGACTCAAAATCACGAGCGGATTGTCAAATCTTTTATGGGTCAAACCACGGCATTTAAGAAGCAGTTTGTAAAAAGTTCTGTGGTAATTATGGGTGAGAACAAAAGTTTAGGGGAGGTGAAGTATCTGCATGGCACAATGGGCAAAGGGCAATTTACATTTTATGGGGGTCATGATCCGGAAGACTATCAGCACATGGTTGGCGAACCACCAACAGACTTATCTTTACATCCTAATTCTCCTGGTTATCGTTTGATACTAAATAATATTTTATTTCCCAGTGTCAAAAAGAAAAAGCAAAAAACATAGTTTATTGGCGATAGTCAATGGCTGCGAGATTTAACCTCAGACCCAATCGGAATAGTGTAGTCTGCTCATCAAAAATGATTGGATTTTTTTGATTTCTGATAAATACCCCTGCATCTGCAAACAGATTATGCCAAATCATATAACTCACGTCAATGGAAATTGTAGATAATGTGTTTTCAATACCTTGAAATAAAGTGACATTATTTTTATTTGATATATTTCTATTTCCTCGTGTGATGTCTCCACCAAAATTGGTAGTAACCTTGCTGGTATCAATACCTTGTTTTGAAAAGCTATAACGAGCATCGATAAATAATCGACTGGTGGGCTGATATCGAATTATCCCGATAATTTCTCTGAAGTTTGATCCCAAAGGATGTGCAAGTGATTGGTTATAATGTATCCAATTTTGTGATGGGGCATAATGAGAATAAACATATGGTCGAACTTGATTGATCTCTAATTGTGCATCTAGGTTATTGATTCCCCCCATGTCAATATATTTAAGCCCAGCTTGATAACCCCACTTATTAACCCATGAAGTAGTAGCATTAAAAAATTCATCCTTAATAAATTCATCCAATACGAGCTGACCATAAAATGAAAAACGACTTAGGAAATTCCATTTCCAATCCATACCTAATAATACATTGTCACTGCTGTTTAAACCATGTTCAACAGCTCTGTAAAAAATTAGAGGGTTAAAATAATCCACTTCAAATCGATTATTTTCAAGGCTATCTTGTCGATCAAAAATTACATTTTCCCATATACCAAGCGTGAGATTTTTTCCAACGTTCAAGCTCAAGTGATGAAGGGCAGAATATTTTCTTTGTGTTGGAGCGTTTCCGTCAAATCCTTTTGAATCGGTATGCAATGAATACAGATTCATATAGTTGAATTTCCAAGCTTTGGTGTTTAATTTTAGGAATGTGTTAGGTGCAGCATCATTTGTTAAAATAAGTGAACGATAACCATTACCGATGAAATTCTTGTCATGTCCAAATTGGACGGTGATCTCCTCGATTGGAGAAAATGTGACGTGACCTGCTACGTTAAAAAAATCTCGACCGTTATCTTTAAAATTTTTTGCTAGAGTTGCACCTGTTACAGAGCCATTAGCATCGTATTTGTCATTCAAAAATTGAGGGAATCGGATTTGATTTTCAAGAGCATAAGAGTAAAACCCAACCTTGTTTCCGATATTACCTTTGAGTTCTAATCCTCTTGAATTTTGGTATAGTCTTGAGGTATCATTAGCCACAATAGCACCCGAAAAACCAATTACAGGATTTAATACAGCTTTGAAACGATCTTCATTAACCAAAAAGAATGAATTCTCTTGGGGGTAGATTTTTCTAAATTCTCGCTTAGTATCTAATGGGCCTTCAGAAAATGGAATATTATCTGTGATTAAGTAGTTTTTATTGAAGTTGTCTTGGTTTGATTTAGGTGTTAAGTTTTTTGCAAAACGAGCCACAGCATCTCTTCTAAATGGTTTGATACCCGAATAGAATTCTGTGGTTAGTTCATTGGATTTGATTTCATAGCGATCAGTGAGGTGATAATTAAAGAAACCTGAAGTAAGGGCAGATTGTCCAAACGAAAGAAATCCAAAAAGGCATAACAAACAACTTACAGTAATTCTCATGGGTTCAAAGGTAGGATACCAAATCAAAAATTTTCAACTATGAAAAAAAATCAAAGATTCTTATAATATCGTTCTCAGGATGTAAATTCGCCAAAGTGTCAGCTGAAGCTAAAATAAAAGCACTTACATCGGAGCTTAAAGAGCATAATTATAACTATTATGTACTAGCTCAACCTACCATATCTGATCGAGATTTTGATAGGAAAATGAAGGAGTTAGAGCTCTTAGAACAAGCTTACCCAATGTATGCTGATCCAAACAGTCCAACTAAACATGTGGGAGGTGAGATTACCAAAAACTTTAATTCGGTAGAACATAGTACACGAATGCTCAGTTTGGGTAATACCTACAACAAGGATGAGTTAATTGACTTTGATAATAGAGTTTCCAAACTAATTGGGGGCAACAATTATCAATATACTGCTGAATTAAAGTTTGATGGATTAGCCATTGCTATTCGATATAAAAATGGAGTTTTACATCAAGCAATTACAAGAGGTGACGGAAGTAAAGGTGATGATGTGACGGCAAATGTTAAGACAATACGTTCTATTCCCCATCAGTTAACTGGTGAATATCCCTCTGATTTAGAAGTCCGTGGGGAGTTATTCATTCATAAGGCTGCATTTATCAAAATGAATGAGGAACGTGCCAGATTGGGTGAGTCACTTTATGCTAATCCACGAAATACAGCTGCGGGAACACTTAAGCTTCAAGACAGTTCTGAAGTGGCTAAGCGACCATTGGATGGGTTCATGTATCAGATGCTTGAACATGGGGGTACAAATTTAGATCACTACCAAAGCCTGGAGGTGATGAAAAATTACGGCTTGCCTGTGGATGAATCAACTCAATTATGCGATTCAATAAATGATGTTTGGGAGTTTATAACCTATTGGGATCAAAAAAGGCATAATTTAAGTTTTGAGATTGATGGTGTGGTCATTAAAGTAAATAGCCGGCTTCAGCAAGAGGAAATGGGCTTTACAAGTAAATTCCCTCGTTGGGCCATGTCATACAAATTTGAGACAGAACGTCAAAGCACCCGAGTCATTAATATCACATATCAAGTTGGTAGAACAGGAGCAGTTACACCTGTTGCTAATTTGGACCCTGTCCAACTTCTGGGGACGACAGTGAAAAGAGCGAGTATTCACAATGCTGATTTTATTTCGGAGATGGATATTCGAGTAGGTGATTCAGTGTTTGTAGAGAAAGGGGGAGAAATTATTCCTAAGATCGTAGATGTAGATAAATCCAAACGAGAGCCTAATTCGATACCAACCCAATTCATTCAGATATGCCCTGAATGTTCAATAGAGCTTGAGAGACCAGAAGGCGAGGCCGTATTTCGATGCCCAAACTCCACAGGGTGTCCGCCTCAAATTAAAGGCAAAATTGAACACTTCATTGGCAGAAAAGCCATGGATGTGTCAAGCTTAGGGGAAGGTAAAATAGATGTTCTTTATCAATCTGGACTGGTACTTAGACCATCAGATTTATTTGCATTAACGTATGATGATTTACTAGGACTGAGTAAATCAATTATCAATGAAACTACTGCTGAAGAACGCATCATAAGTTTCAAAGAAAAAACAGTTCAAAATATATTAGAGGGGATTCAAACATCCAAAAGTCAACCATTTGAACGTGTATTGTTTGCATTAGGAATTCGTTTTGTTGGGGAGACTGTAGCCAAAAAATTAGCTTTCTATTTTAAAAATATAAATGCTTTGATGGAAGCTGATTTAGAAGAACTCAACTCCGTTCCTGAAATTGGTGAGGTAATAGCTAAAAGCGTAAGATCCTATTTTGCTTTAGATGAAAATAGAGCAGAAATAGAGCAAATGAAATTGCATGGGTTGATTTTCAATGTGAAAGAAAAAGAGTTGTCAAGTAACAAACTTGAAAACTTGAGTTTTGTAGTGAGTGGTGTTTTTAGCTTATTTTCAAGGAACGAACTTAAAAAATTGATTGAAGATAATGGGGGAAAAAATGTCAGTTCAATTTCCAAGTCAACAGACTTTTTAGTAGTCGGGGATAAAATGGGACCAGCCAAAAAAGAAAAGGCTGAGAAATTAGGCATTAAGATGATAGACGAAAATGAATTTTCATCCATGATTGCAGAGTAATGTATATCTTTGAAGCATTGACAAAAATCCAACGAAATATTGGAAGACGAATTCTTTCTAAAACCACTCAATCAAATAAGTTTGAGCGATTAACAAAGTTTAAGGTTGCACGAAAAATTGGCGTTGTATACAACACGCAAGATATGCCTAAAAAGCATCTTCATAAAATTATTCATCACTTCGAATCGGAAGGAAAGTCAGTATTTACCATGGGTTTTGTGAATGAGAAAGACATCAGTGGTTTATTACCTAACTATAAAGAGAGTTACTTTTGTAAAACTGATTTGAACTTTTGGAAAATACCTCTAGGCGATCGGATATCTAAATTTATACATGAAGATTTTGATTTTCTGATTAATTTAGATTTAATAGGGGATAATGAACTACAAGGGATTTCAACTTTTTCGAAAGCCAAAACACGGATTGGTAAGTATTTTGATGAATATTTGTTTGCTCATGACTTGATGGTTAAAAGTGGTAGTAATGAGGTATACAGCTTATTTATAGATATAATTAGACACATTAAATGAATAAATTTAAGGGACTAGGAGTTGCAATGGTTACTCCATTTAAAGCAGATAATAGTATCGATTTTGACGGACTCGAAAAATTGACTAATCATCTAATTGATGGAGGTGTTAGGTATCTTGTTGTGATGGGTACAACAGGCGAAAATCCGACCATAAGTTCGAATGAACAAAAAGAAATTT
>JAKMFK010000191.1 GCA_022425465.1 Bacteroidia bacterium
AGTATTAAGCTTTAACATTTCTTGATACTCTTCTACAGGAAATCCAAACGTTCTTTGTAATTCACCTATAGCGCTTTCGTTAGACATAGGGTCTACTACTTTATGGAAGTTTACTCTGTTTCCACCCATTGCAGAAACTTCTTCGCTACTTAAACTAGCAGCCTCTCTTGTAAATAAAACTTTACCTTCCTTGTCTTTAACTTGCGTACCCCATATTTCTAAACCAAATGGTGTTAGCCTAATATCTGTAATGTTGCTTCCAGGAGGAACATCTTTGTTTTCTCCAGTTGGATTGCCATTAATCATATCTTTACCGCTAAATCCAGACTTCATAGAAAATGCTGTTTGACTATTTCTTCTGTATGAATATTTTTGCGTTTCATCATCGTAGATTGCGTAAGTCTTATTAGTTCCATTACCCCCTCTAGGCGTTCTAGGCTTGCTAGTATTTTTATTTCTTAATGAATCTTTTAATTGCTCGGCAGCAGCAAGACCTACAAGCTTTCGCATTTGAGATAAATTTTCTTTAGTTATAAGATTTTCATTATTAAAGTCAGTTACAATTTGAACCTGACCTTCTTCATCTCCTACAACTCCGTATCTTACAGCAGCATCATAAACATCTCTTGGGTCTAAAGCCATAAGTTGTTTTGTTAAAATACCCGCTTGAGAAGCAGTTAGTTCTCCGTTCGGGTCGTTGCTATAATCTAAATATCTTGTTACACTACTCTTCTCAGTTTCAAATGTAAATCCTTCTGTAGCATTTGCTAAATCTTGTACAAGCTTAGGGATGTTCGTTGCCTCACGTGCTTGTAAAAAATCTAAAACTTGACTAGCTGGAAGTTTTCTCTGCACGTCATCTTCACCCATGGTGACTAAACCTACAACTCCCTTATCATCTACATCAAACCTTAAATTTCTTTCAGCATCACCAATCCAAGAAGCTACTAAATCATTCCAATGAGAATCATTTCCTTGAGCTGCAAGCCTGTCATCTATTGCCATAAAGTTTTGAACGTCTGCGGCAATATTTTGAACTCTTTTAGCAGAGCTCTGTAAACCAGTATTAAATGAAGCAAGTGATTCCTCATCTATTTCTTTATTAGAAAAAGCCTCTTCCGCACCTTCAAAGTTTTGTTTTAAAAAATTAGTAAACTCTTTGCTAGCTAGGTCCATACTATTAAGACCAAAACCTTTAAATGATGAAGCGTTTAAAGTTTTATCAAACTCATCCCTTTCACTTAAGGCAAATTTTTTACGAGCTTTCTCTTGAGCTAAAGCTTCTTTTTTTTCACGTAATAATCTTTCATCCAAAGCATTTAACATTCCTTGGACAGGCGATAAAAAATCTGCTGGTTTTACTTGTGGCGCTGTCGCCATTCCTGCATAATATGCTCCTTTGCTCATTTTTTATTTTTTATTTTGGCATGTTCGCTAAAGAACCTACTGTTGACATTGCTGTTCCAGCAATTGTTCCTAATCCTTGTTGTATAGCGGCTCTTCCCGCCTGTAATTCATTAGCCATTCCTGCTATTTCTTGATTCTGTCTTCCTTCTACAACTCCAAATTGACGAACTTTTTCGCCATATTTTTGTTGAGAAAGAGTAGCCATTTTTTGGTCAAAGCCCGCTGCTACAGCTTGCTCTACTGCTAGCTTTTGTGCGCCTACAGCTTGAATACCTCCAAGGACTGTTCTTGCTCCTCCTGCTTGTAATGCATCTACTTGAGTTGCTTGAGTTTGTTCTGCACCTTCTATTTGGGTTTCTCCACCAAGAGTAGAAATTCTTAGTCCTTGAGCAAGGTCAGTAACCTCTTGCCTTTGGTAATTATCCATATCTTTTCTTGCTCTCTTAGCTCTTACCGCACCACCGATGGCTTGTGCGCCACCTGCTACTGCGCCAACTCCCGCTGCTAAAGCTATTGCCGTTCCTGTTGCTACTGCCATAATGTTAACATTTCAGTTATATTTTCGTCACTTTTAAAAAAACCTGATTCCTCATAATGTTTTATCAGACCTTTATGTTTTAATACAGCATACCCGTATTTAGCATTTGATTCCTGTGCTACAGCGGATAAACTGTTAATTAAAAACTGGATAGCATCTTTTCTATCCTTTTCTTTATACTGCTTGTTTGATATTACAAACTCAATCCAAGCTACTTTAGAATTTGTGAGATAAATAAAACCTGCACAAATATCACTATCATCTTTTGAGACCATAAAGCCTCCTGTTCCGTTTTCTGGCAGAAAATCTTTTGGAGGGGCTTCCCACTCCCAATCTTTCCACCATTTGACTAGAGATTCGTAATCCGAATCTTCAAGTCTTCTTATGTTGAATTTCATTTAATTTAATTATCTACTGCTTTGCGTTGCCTCTGATGAGACCGCAAACAGCTCTACTTTTGTGGACTCATAGCTCG
>JAKMFK010000197.1 GCA_022425465.1 Bacteroidia bacterium
TTTGTCCTGCACCTTGTGAAGCGGCTTGCGTATTGGGCATCAACAACAAACCTGTAACCATTGAATTCATTGAAAAAGAAATAAGTGAAAAAGCCTGGGAAGAAGGTTGGGTCGTTCCAAAATTACCTGTGGTAAGAACGGGCAAAAGTGTTGCTGTGGTAGGTGCTGGACCTGCAGGATTAGCCGCAGCCGATCAGTTGAACCAAAAAGGACATCGTGTAAAGGTTTTCGAGCGAGATGCTCGCGTAGGTGGATTACTAACCTACGGAATCCCAGATTATAAGCTTGAAAAGCACGTAGTTGCAAGACGAGCTGCCATCATGGAAGAAGAAGGTGTAGTATTTCAATGCAATACCAAAATCGGCACTGATATCAGCTTAGAAGAGCTTCGCGAATCATTCGACGCAGTACTAATCACCATTGGATCCAAGCAACCGAGAGAGATCCGAGCCAAAGGAAGAGAGGTTAAAGGTGTTCATTTCGCTATGGACTTCTTGCATTTGAACAATCAGAAGGTAGCTGGAGATGTACCACTAGGCAAAGACATTTCTGCGAAGGATAAGAAAGTACTAGTCATCGGTGGTGGCGATACAGGTTCAGATTGTATTGGTACCTCCATCCGCCAAGGGGCGAAAGAAGTCATTCAAGTGACTATTGAAGAGCAGCCACCAATAGAACGTGCAGAAAATAACCCATGGCCAGAATGGCCAAAAATTATGTTTACCTCATCTTCGCATGAAGAAGGATGTGAGCGTATCTGGGGCTTAAATGCAACTTCTTTCAATGCGGATGAGAATGAAAACCTAATAAGCGTATGCTTTGACGAAGTTCGAGGAGAGGAATTAGCTGGTAAATGGCAATTCATTCCTACTGGAAAGCAACGTACTATTGAATGTGATATAGCTATTTTAGCCATTGGATTCTTACACCCAGAGCATGAAGGTTTAGTTAGCAGTGCAAAACTTAATACTGACCCACGCGGAAATATTGCTGCCGAAGGATTCAAAACAAGCATGGAAGGTGTTTTCACTGCTGGTGATGCACGCAGAGGACAGAGCTTGGTGGTTTGGGCCATCGCAGAAGGTCGTCAGGCTGCTGAAGAAATTGATGTATTTTTAGCATAACTAAAACGCTGAAATTATGGCCAAATAAAGCACTTCTTGTGGTAAATTTTTTAAAATCTCATGTATGTTCTCATGAGGTTTTTTATTTAATTAAAAGATAGGATAAACAATACATCAATATCCAACTATATTTGCCTTTCATGCTTGTAAAGACTAATGGAAGTGCCGTTTATGGTATATCAGCTCAACTCATCACCGTAGAAGTAAATGTTGGTCAAGGGGCCAAGACTCAAATTATTGGCTTGCCTGATAATGCTGTCAAAGAGAGTCAGCCTCGGGTAAATGCTGCCATGAAAAATTGCGGTTTTACCTATCCAAGAAAGGGAGTAATTATTAATATGGCTCCGGCTGATATTCGTAAAGAAGGTTCAGCATACGATTTAACCATTGCCATTGGAGTAATGGCTGCAGGTGAATTAATCAATACCCAACTTTTGGATGAAACAGTCATTATGGGAGAACTCAGCCTGGATGGTAGTATTCTTCCAATAAAAGGTGCTTTACCCATTGCTATCCAAGCACAAAAAGATGGATTCAAACGATTAATTGTACCTCTTGAAAATGCTCGTGAAGCAGCCATTGTAAAAGACCTTGAAGTCTTCGGAATGAAGAACTTAAAAGATGTAGTTGCACTTTTAGAAGAAACACAAACATTTGAACGAACTATCGTAAATCCACGAGATGAATTTGCTGACGAAATTCAAAATATTACCTATGATTTTAGTGACGTAAAAGGACAAGAAAATATCAAACGAGCAATGGAAATTGCTGCTGCTGGAGGACATAATATTATACTCATCGGACCTCCTGGAGCAGGAAAAACGATGCTAGCCAAACGACTAAATACCATTTTACCTCCGATGAATCTCTATGAAGCACTTGAAACTACAAAAATTCATTCTGTTGCTGGAAGACTGGGAACTAACGCCTCTCTTATGGCACAACGCCCTTTTAGAAGTCCACACCACACGGTAAGTGATGTTGCACTAGTTGGTGGGGGTAATCATCCACAACCTGGAGAAATTAGCCTTGCTCACAATGGAGTACTTTTTTTAGATGAATTGCCCGAGTTTAAAAGAACCGTATTAGAAGTGCTTCGTCAACCACTAGAAGAAAGAAAAGTGACCATATCTCGAGCAAAATTTTCAGTAGACTATCCATGTAGCATGATGTTGGTAGCGAGCATGAATCCTTGTCCGTGTGGGTATTTCAATCATCCAGAAAAAGAGTGTGTATGTGCTCCTGGTGTGGTGCAGAAATACCTTAGTAAAATCAGTGGTCCTTTGCTAGATAGAATAGACATTCACATTGAAGTAACCCTAGTTAATTTTGATGAACTCAATGAAAAGAAAGAGCAAACTGGAGAACAAAGTACTCAAATTAGAAAGCGAGTAGTCAAAGCTAGAGAAGTTCAAAATTCACGTTTCGAAAAGCTGCCTTTGTATAGTAATGCCCAAATGGAGAGTAATCTAATTCGTAAATATTGTGAAATTGACAATCAAGGATCTTTACTCCTAAAAAATGCGATGAATAAACTTAACCTCAGTGCAAGAGCCTATGATCGTATTTTGAAAGTAAGCAGAACCATTGCAGATTTAGATGAAAGTGAGGACATTAATGTTGTTCATCTTGCCGAAGCCATTCATTACAGGAGCTTAGACCGAGATCACTGGGGAGGATAAATATTCAGCCGACAAAAAAACTACACATTCAAGTAAAAAAATACATGCTAAATTCGCACCTATGCAATTGGTAACAACACACGTATGCATGGTGAAGGACATAGGAGTGCATGGCAACCTATTTGGCGGAATCATGATGGCATGGATTGATGAAGCTGCAAGTGCTATGGCTGTAAGTACCTGCCATACCCCTAATATGGTCACCGTAAAAGTGGATGAACTCGTTTTTAAGAAAAAGGTCAAAGAAGGTTTTCTGATACGGATTTATGGTGAAGTCGCTAAAATGGGCAATACCTCAATCACATTCAAAATTGAAGCTAGAAAAGTAAGCGTATATACGGGAGAAGAAAATGTAGTTGTAACAACAAACATAACCTTTGTTCGAATAGATGAAGAAGGGAAACCAACCCCCATACCTACCATCGTAAAAGAACGACACCAAGACCCTAGCTAAATACTTCGTTTACCTTTCTTCTCGTTATAGGATTAAGATACTAAAATTTAATTTCCTATGACACACCGAAATAATCGTGAAAATCTTGATCGAGTTATCTTATTCGAAATTGGAATAATCATTGCCTTACTCTTTGTAAATTATACGTTGAACCTATCTTATAAGGTTAATTTACCGCCAGTACACACAGATGAAAATATACTAGAAGATCAACCGTTCCAACTCGTTGAACTAACTGAAAAAAAAGAAGATTTCAAAGAAGAAAGAATGAAGACGAAGGAAATTGCTAAGCTATTCGACCCAAGATCAATGATCAAACAAGTTGATGATTTATTTGATTTAAAAATCAATAAAATCGTTCCTCAAAATGTCCCCGCATTATCTGGTATCCAACCCATTGTAGTTCAACCCATTATAGATTCATCTACAATCGTCCGAGATTGGACAGAACAAATGCCTGAATTCCCTGGTGGAGATGATGCCTTAAATAATTACATTATTAATCATTTTGAAATCCCAGATGTCATATTCGAAATAGCCAATACGGTTGAAGTAGTTACCCAATTTGTTGTTGATGAAAACGGAAATATTAATAACATTGAAATACTACATTGTTCCAAACCTGGTTTTGGTGTAGAAGAAAAAGTCAAGAGTGTTTATAAAAGTATGCCGAAGTGGGCACCAGGACTAAATCAAGGGAAACCTGCTAAAGTTAGAATGAAACAGCCCATAAAAATTAAAATACACTAACTTAAATCGTTAGCTGAAAAGACTAAACACAACCCAGCTTCCGAAATAGGCTAATACGGTCATGTATCCAAATTGAATCATCGGCCATTTCCAAGATCGTGTTTCCTTATACACTACTGCCAACGTACTCATACATTGCATTGCAAATGCATAAAATACCATCAGAGAGAGAATGACAGCCAAAGAATATACAGGCTCTCCATTCTTGTGGCGATCTTTGTTCATCTTCTCCCGTAATTGGTCAAAGTTATCTTCATCACCCACACTATAAATTGTACTCATAGTTCCAACAAAAACCTCTCTTGCTGCAAAAGATGTAATTAATGCTATTCCTATTTTCCAGTCAAATCCAATAGGAGCAATACTGGGTTCAATGGCTTTACCAAAATGACCAGCATAACTTTGCTCTAAATTGGGTGATTCTTGAATACCTAAAGATTGATCTGCTTTAGGGCCGTAGCTTGCTAAAAACCATAAAACTACCGAAATAATTAAAATAACCTTACCTGCTTCTGTGACAAAGCTTCTTGATTTTTGCCAGCAATTTACCCATATATTACCCCACCTTGGTGAATGATAAACAGGCAATTCCATGATAAAATAAGAGGGAATATTATACTTAATAAACCATTTAAAAACAATTGCAGCAACGAGAGCTGCCACGGTTCCTAATACATACATGGATAACATAACAAGGGCCTGAAGACTGATAAGTCCAAAGACTGGAGTGTTTGGTATTGCCATGGAGATTAAAAGCGTATATACGGGCAATCGAGCAGAACAACTCATTAACGGAGTTACCATTATAGTTATTAGACGATCCTTCCAATTCTCAATATTACGAGTACTCATAATAGCTGGAATTGCACAAGCAGCCCCACTCAATAGTGGTACAACCGATTTTCCACTTAAACCCAGACCACGCAACATCTTATCCATTATAAAGCTTACTCGAGCCATATAACCTGTATCCTCCAGCAAACTCATAAAGAAAAATAGGATAGCAATTTGTGGAACAAATACAACGACACCTGCAATTCCCGCTACTAATCCATGAATAATTAATTTTTTAAGCCAGCCATCAGGAAGGATTTCAGTAAGATATTCTCCTAACATTCCAAAGCCATTTTCAATCCAATCCATTGGATAAGAAGCTAGCGTAAAGACACTCTGAAAAATAAAAAGTAGAACCAATAGAAAAATCAAATACCCTAGAACAGGATGAGTTGCAAAAGCATCAATTTTACCCGTAATTAATTCTCTTTTAGTCTTAATTTTAGTTGTTTTATTTAATAATTTAGCAATTGAATCATAGTGCGATTCATGTGTATGATCATTCTCCGAACCAAACGTATAATGGGGTACAAACTGATCTTGAAAAAGAGCCTTTTTTAAAGAATTCACTCCTTCCCCAGTTCTTGCATTTATTTTAAATACCCGAATCCCTAGTTCTTTTTCTAGGCGTTCAATATCAATTTCAAAACCCTTGAAATCAGCTATATCAATCATATTTAATGCCAATATCATTGGCGTTCTATGCTGAGCTAATTGACTGAAATAAAATAGATTACGCTTTAAATTAGACGCATCTGCTATATATAGAATTGTATCTGGTGGAGGATCTTCAAAAAAGACCCTTATTGCTTCCTTTTCGTCCAAACTTTTTGGATTAAAAGAATATGTCCCAGGAGTATCAATCAATTCAATTTTACGCTTACCTTGAGTTACTGTTCCAACCTTATTTTCAATTGTAGTACCAGGTACATTAGTAATCTTTTGTTTTAATTTAGTTAGGTTATTAAATAAAGAAGACTTCCCACAATTTGGATTTCCTACAAGAACAATTTTTGGTGACTTGGTATCCATTCTAACTATTAAAAAGTGGGTTCAATAGATTTACCTGAATACTATAAGCCTCTTTTTTTCGCATACTCAATGTGTATTCCTCTAGTTCAAATGCAATAGGGTCTCCAAAAGGTGCCTTCATAATTGGTTTAACCAATACACCTGGTATGCAACCCATTTCTTGTAATTTTTCTTTGTATGGTGACTCTTCAATCGAAGAGATTCTTGCAATACTCCCAATAGGTAATTCAGTCAGTCTCAAAACGTGACTGCAAAGATGTGTTTTTATTTGGATTAATTAAAGATAAGGATGCTTCTACCAATTTATTAATTGTATGACCTTATCCTTCAGTCTACTATTAGCCATAAAGTTGTGCTCTAAATTTTCATTAAACGGGATAGGTGTATCTAAACTACATACTCGTATTACAGGTGCATCTAAATATGTAAAGCAATGTTCACCTATCCACGCTGCAATCTCACCACCTATACCCCCTTGTTCTGTGTCCTCATGGACAATAACCACTTTACCTGTTGCTTGTACTCCATTTTTAATGCATTCTTTGTCCCAGGGCACTAATGTGCGTAAATCAATTAAAGTAGCATTAATCCCCAAATCATTGATGACTTCTTGGCACCAATGAACACCCAAACCATAGCTGATGAATGTAATGTCTTCACCTTTTAATAAGGTTTTCGCTTTACCAATCGCAATCGTATATTCCTGAACAGGAACCTCTTCTTTAATACTTCTGTATAACCCTTTATGCTCAAAAAAAAGAATCGGGTTAGGGTCTTCAAATGAGGCCAGTAATAACCCCTTTGCGTCTATTGGAGAACTTGGATAAACTATCTTCAATCCTGGTATATGAAAAAACCAAGCTTCATTGCTCTGACTATGAAACGGTCCTGCCGCTGTTCCTCCACCGGTAGGCATTCTAATCACAACATCGCTATGCTGTCCCCAGCGATAATGAGTTTTTGCTAAATTATTAGCTATTTGATTAAATCCACAACTAACAAAGTCGGCAAATTGCATTTCTACCATTGCTTTTTTACCTCCGATAGTCAAACCCAATGCAGCTCCTAATGGTGCAGCTTCGCTAATGGGTGTATTTCTGACTCGACTCTCTCCAAACTCTTCTGCAAATCCCTCTGTAATTTTAAACACGCCACCGTATGTTCCAATATCTTGACCCATTAGTATCAAGTTATCATACTTTTTCATCGCTATTTTTAATGCATCTTTGATAGCATCTATGAACCTAAATTCTTTCTTATCACCCGTAGGATTCATTACCATTTGGTGATGCTCTCTAAAAACATCATTTAACTCATTATGGGTATTTATTTCAGTCGAATCAGTCAAGGTAAAAACTGAAACAGCATCCGAAATTTCATATGAAATTTGATTTCGGACTTTTTTAAGTTGACTGTCATCCAAAATATTATCCCTAAGTAAATAATTCTCATACTTAAGAATTGGATCCCTTTCTCCCCACATTTCCATAAGTTCTCTAGGAACATATTTAGTTCCGCTTGCTTCCTCGTGTCCTCGCATTCTAAAGGTCTTGCATTCTAGTAAAAATGGTCGTGGGTTTTTTCTCAAATCTGCTGCTATTGCAGATACCTCATGAAATACTTCTAATACATTATTACCATCTATAATCTTACCTTCAATGCCATAGCCAATAGCCTTATCTGCAATATGCTCGCACCTAAATTGATCACGGCTAGGAGTACTTAACCCATAACCATTGTTTTCGATTAGGAAAATCACAGGCAAATCCCAAACAGCTGCCAAATTAATGGCTTCATGAAACTCCCCTTCACTAGTACCCCCATCTCCACTGAAGGCTAAGCTTACTTTTTGTTTACCATCTAATTTATGTGCGAGTGATACCCCATCTGCAACACTTAACATCGATCCCAAATGGGAAATCATTCCTACAATATGATGTTCAATTGACCCAAAATGAAAAGATCGATCACGCCCTTTTGTAAATCCATTACTTGAGCCTTTCCATTGTTCAAATAATTTTATTAATGGAATATTACGGGTTGTGAATACTCCCAAGTTTCGATGAAGTGGAAATATATATTCGTCTTCTTCAAGAGCTAATGTAGCTCCAACTGCAATGGCTTCTTGACCAATTCCACTAAACCATTTGGAAATTTGACCTTGTCTAAGAAGCTTAAGCATCTTTTCTTCAACCATCCTTGGTTTGACAAGAGCAGCATAAATCTCATGATGTCTATCTCGGCTTAAACTCGTGAACTTATCAAAATCCATTTCCACGAAATAAATACAATAATTCTAAGTGTTGGTTTCTATTCATGCCTATTTTTGTTTGGTGCTACTGTTATTGGATAATTACGACTCCTTTACCTACAACCTGTACGATTATTTTTTAAGATGTGGTGCTGAAGTAGAAGTAATCCGAAATAATGAGATTGAACTAGACAACTTGAAACAAAAATACGAAGGGATTATCTTATCTCCTGGGCCAGGAAAACCGAAAGATGCTGGCAAGATGATGCAACTAATCGAACAGTACCATAATAAACTCCCAATTTTTGGTGTCTGTTTGGGAATGCAAGCTATCGGAGAGTTTTTTGGTGCAAATCTCATACAAGCAAACTACCCCATGCACGGAAAAATGGACTTATTAAGTTTTGACCATACTCACTCGTTGTTTTCAAAAATCAAACCCCCACTTCAAGTTTGTCGTTACCACTCATTAATATTAGATCAAATCCAAAGTACTCCACTAAAAATAATTGCTACATCAGCCCAAAAAGAACCAATGGCGATTGCTCACAAAAACCTACCTATTTGGGGAGTACAGTTTCACCCAGAAGCCATACTAACTCCTCAAGGAATTCAATTAATTAATAATTGGCTATCTTGCATCAAGTCCAACAACAAAACAAAAGAGCACACGTTAAATTAAAAACTAATGATTGCAGCAAACAACACCAATATCATTCCTCCGATACATGAAAAAACATCGTCCAATGTTTGTGTAGAAATAATGATGGATGCTGAATGTTTCGAATTGCCCGTTCAAAAAGACAATCAACTTATTGGCTCTGTAACTCTTGATGATTGCGTTGCGACTAAAGATAAATCCATAAAAGATATCATATCGCCAGGATTTCTTTGCATTCACCACCAAATGCACCTTTTTGACGTGCTTCAAGTATTTAAGTCATCACCAAAAAATGTTTGTGCTGTTCTAGATCAAAATGGTGAGTGGATGGGTATTCTGACCAAAAATCAAATAATTGACTCACTTTCACAAACATTATCAATTGAGCAAAATGGGGCTATTCTCATCATTGAAATGTCCTCAGCTCAATACTCCACAAACGAACTCTCCAGAATAATAGAGGGAGAAGGGAGTAAAGTGTTAGGTTTATGGCTTCACAAAGACGACGATTCTGCTAGAATCAAAGTGACTGTAAAAATAAATACATCAAATGTTGAACGAATTATAAATGGGTTTGACCGTTTTGGTTATGATGTTATAGCATCATTTGGTGATGATGGCTACAAAGACAACATTAATCGCAAATTCCAATCATTAATGAAATACATTGACTTGTAGAGTTTTTATTTTCATCATTTTGTCATTGATTTCTATCGTGACATTAGCTTCTGACCCTCTTCCTATTCGCTCGATCCAAATTGAAGGTAATGAAAAGACTAAAGATTTTGTTATCAAAAGAGAATTGCTATTTGAAGAAGACTCGTTTTATCGCTATGACAAAGACTTTGAACGATTAATCAGTCTATCAAAATCAAGAATTACTAATCTGAATTTGTTTAATAAAGTAGATATTGAAACTACTATAGATAGTTTAAATCACTACGAAGTATGTATCAAAATCGTTATTCGTGTTGTAGAAAAATGGTATCACTGGCCAATACCCTTTATAGAATTTAGTGATCGTAATTTTAATGTCTGGGGAAATTTAAACTTCGATCCCAAGCGAACAAACTATGGTTTGTACGTTTTTAACTACAACCTATGGGGAAGAAACCACACCCTAAAAACTAAACTTAAAACGGGTTACAATACCAAATTTGGTTTAGAATATCGGATACCGTTTCTATCACAAGAAAGCAACTGGGGTATTAAAGCACTAATGGATTACTCCTCGCAAAATGAATTGTGGTATGAAACAATCAACGATAGTTTGCAATTTTATAAAAATGATAAAAATGATCTTATTAAAAATACACAAGCTGCAATAGAAGTCAGTAAACGGCTAACTCCCTTCACCCATTTTTACCTCTCAACAAAATACCAATACGATCAAATTGACTCTTCTGTTCCAACCAATGACTATCTCATAAATAATGCAAAACATCAAACTACATTCGCAATCCAATGTCGCGTTGAAATTGACAAAAGAAACAACCCCTTTTTCCCAACAGAAGGAAGCTTTATGAGTGTCGATATGACTGAATTATTATGGGCTAATCAAAGTCGAGCGTATAATTTTAGAATGGGATTAAAAATGCAAAAATTTACTAAAATTTCCTCCAATGTTTATACTGCTTTGTCATGCTATACCCAATTGAATTCTAATAAAGAACCACCCTATTCGCAACGAAAAATACTGGGTTATCAAGAAAGTATTCGGGGATTTGAACATTATGTCATAGATGGTACGAGTGGGCTAAAAGGGAATGCCGCAATCCGAATTCATGCTTTGAACTCTAATCTATCTCTACCCTTTATCCCATTCAAAAATTACCAAGAACTTCCCTTAAATATGTATTGGGAAATATACTCTGATGCAGGTTATGTAAATTATAATTATTCCAACGAAACCAATCAATTGGTCAATGCTTTCCTTTACTCTGCTGGGCTGGGTTTAAATACCCTATTTTATAACGATCGAATTCTTAGATTAGAATATAGTTTGAACAGTTTAAAAGAACATGGTTTCTTTGTACACTTTAAAAAGGCCATTTGATATGAAAGTAGTACTATACGGAAGAACCATAAAATACCCTAAATTTCCATTGTTTTTTGAACGTTTTGTTGCAGCACTGAATGCTAACGATATAACTTTTGAAACCACTTATTCGTATGGAGAGTTCTTAAAGAAAGAATATAATATTAACCATCCCACATGCAGTAATGAATCTCTATTAAGTAAGCATTTTGATTGTTTAATAAGTCTTGGTGGTGACGGTACTGCTCTTGACACTTTATCTCTTGTGAGAGACAGTGGACTTCCTGTAATGAGTATCAATTTGGGTAGGCTTGGCTTTTTGGCTAATATAAAAATTGATGAAGTGGATAAGGCCATACATGCTCTTAAAAATGGGTTGACTACTATCGAAAAAAGAACCGTAATTCAGGTGGATTCTAATGTGGACGAAATCAATAATTTTCCGTATGCACTGAATGATTTTGTAATTCAAAAACGGGATACATCAGCTATGATTACACTAAAGACTAACCTTAATAAATCCTTTTTAAATACCTATTGGGCTGATGGATTAATTGTTGCAACACCCACTGGATCCTCAGGATATAGCCTGAGTTGTGGAGGCCCATTTATTTTTCCTGGGTCAAATTCCTTGGTTATCACTCCAATTGCAGCTCACAATTTAACTGTTAGGCCTGTTATCATTCCTGACCAATCCATATTAGAAATTGACACAAGCGGTCGCGGGAAAAACGTACTAATTACGTTGGATTCAAGATCATTTGTGGTGCCATCTAACACCAAGCTAACACTAAAACGTGCTTCATTTGAGTTTTCAATGATCCAACTTCAGGGGGTAAGCTATATGGATACCATAAGAAATAAATTGCTTTGGGGTGCAGACCGAAGAGATGAATAGTCGTCTAAAATGTAACCTTCTGGTGTATTAATTCTTTACCACAATTTACCATTTTCTAATTGGTGGTGTCATTATTTTGTACTCCGCTAAAATATTCGCAATAACTCTATATTTCATTTAAAATAAGTTTGCTGTTTTTATTCGTAATAGTAACCAAATTACATCGTTATTACGAATATTAATAGTTTTGTTTATACCAATGTTATGCATAATTTAAAAGAAGCGAAAGCCATCAAGTGAACATTTGTGACATCAACATAGAAGTATTTAGGAATTGGACTCTACTCGTTTTAGCGACCATTGGAGCTATTATATCAATAAGAAGTTTTATTAACTCGATTAGTCAACGTAAGATTGACAATACATACAAAACCATTGACTTTCTCCGAACTCATATCCAATCTGAACAAATACAAACTTTCATTACACTTTTTCACGCTAACAATGAGTTGAGCGGTGTTAAATTTAATGAGTTTAGATTTGATAATGGGCATTCAGACACTATTGAGACAATGTTTATGTCGATATAAAGCAGCAAAACTTCTTGGAATTGAATATTTATCCACCAAGCTAAATATTAATTCGATAAAGGTCGTAATGGAGTCTAATCTTCCTGTTAAAGACTTGAGTAGAATGCTAACAGATAGAGATTCAGGTGATTTTATCGCTAAACCATTTGCCGTGTACTTTATCGCATTTGAGATTAATGACAATTTTCTCATCACAATTGGCATTCGTTCGGATGGTAAGATTAATGAGCACTATCGCTTTGACAAAAATGACTTTTTACCATTTTAACAATAAAACCTACACACAATGTCCTTCGGAAAACTACGTATAGCCAAACCGACTTCTATACCCAAAACACTTATAACGTCCCTCTTAATTCTTGTTCTCTTTCAATTGCCTCAAACAAAGCTTTAAAATTCCCTTTACCAAAAGAAGTAGCCCCTTTTCGTTGGATAATCTCAAAAAATAGCGTTGGTCTTGGTTCAATAGGCTTGGTAAAAATCTGAAGTAAGTACCCTTCGTCATCTCGATCTACCAGAATTCCCAATTCTCTTAATGGTGCGATAT
>JAKMFK010000227.1 GCA_022425465.1 Bacteroidia bacterium
CCATTGTCAACAGCATATCGGATGCCATTAGCCACGTCTTTGTCCCTTTCGTCTCCTTCAGGTACATTTCGGATGCTCATAATCTTACAACTTGAGCAAATTCCTTTGGCTCCAAAATTATTGGAACCATCTGCAGCTACAATACCAGCTACGTGGGTTCCGTGTGAAGAAAAATCTTCACCATAATAGACTTGATTATTCCCATATACTCGCTCGGTTAAGTTGAAATACTCATCCCCCACAAATTCAGGTCGTGGATCAAAGCTGGTGTTATACGCGTAGTTGTGCATATAGTCGTATTGTTTATACCCTTCCTCTAAATCTTTTTTCATGGTTTCCAAATCAAAAGACTTCGTCATTTTAGCATAACGTATAATCATTCTTTTAGCTATTTCTTCTGATTTACCTTTGCTTTTGTGGTTTTCGATGGTGGTTTTGTCAATATTTCCACCGTATTGTTTTTCAATCGATTCAACTCCCTCATTGATGCCTTGAAAGAAATCAAAATAGAGCTTGGCCTCTCTTTTTTGCTTCAAGAATTTTTCCTTCATCTTCAGATAGATAGTGTACTCATCTGGGTTCTTTGCTTGAGCTTCAGGTTTCAATTCGTATATTCGATTAAGTCGAGCGTATTGACGTGTCAATTCCATATTGTCATAGGTCGTTTCCCCAATAAAGTTCCAACCATATACATCGTCTATGTATCCATTTTCGTCATCATCAATACCATTGTCCTCTATCTCAAGGGGGTTTTTCCAAAGGTTGTTAATTAAATCAGGATGATAGATATCTACACCAGCATCTGCAATGGCAACAATGATTGGTTGGGGTATTTTTCCCTTCATCATTTCAACTGCTTCTTGATACCCTATTCCAGCATTTCCTTTTTTTGAATAGGGAAGAAGGTGCCACAAAGAATCCGTTGGATTTTGAGCGGTTACAGCTAGTGATAACCATAAGCTAATGACAAAATATATATTAAATCGTTTCATATTAAGTTTGAATTACCCCCACATTATATTTTTCAACGGGAGAATGGTTTGCCATTTCTATTCCTGTGCTTATCCATTTTCTGGTATCGATTGGGTTTATGATTTCATCTACCCAAAGTCGAGATGCAGCATATTCAGGAGTTGTTTGTTTATTGTATCGATCAATGATGTTCTGAAGGATTTCATTCTCTTTTTCAGAGCTGACTTCTTCCCCTTGTTTGGAGCGTGAGGCCTTTTCTATTTGTAGGAGTACTTTAGCAGCTTGTTCGCCACCCATTACTGCAATTTTTGCAGAGGGCCATGCCACAATCAGTCTCGGATCATAAGCCTTGCCACACATGGCATAATTCCCAGCACCATAACTATTGCCCATAATAATTGTAAATTTAGGAACGGTACTATTGCTCATGGCATTCACCATTTTAGCACCATCTTTTATGATACCTCCATGCTCGCTTCTGCTTCCAACCATAAAACCAGTTACGTCCTGAAGGAAAACTAATGGAATTTTTTTCTGATTGCAATTCATTATGAATCGAGCAGCTTTATCAGCACTATCAGAATAAATTACACCACCAAACTGCATCTCTCCTTTTTTGTTTTTGATAATCTCTCGATTGTTGGCCACAATACCCACGGCCCAACCGTCAATTCTAGCGTATCCACAAAGTATGGTTTTGCCATAATTGGCTTTGTATTGCTCGAATTCAGAATTATCTACCAAACGTTTGATTAAATCGATACTTTTGTATGGTTTTGATCGTTCGCTAGGGAGAATTCCAAAAATTTCATCTGATTTATGTTTTGGAAGTACGGGCATTTTTCGATTAAATCCAGCTTTATGGGAGTCTCCAATTTTATCGATTAGATATCGGATTCGGTCTAAACAGGATTGGTCATCAGGAAATCGGTCGTCGATCACTCCTGATAAGTCTGTTTGAGATACTGATCCACCTAAAGTTTCGTTGTCTATGGTTTCGCCGATGGCCGCTTTTACAAGATAACTACCTGCTAGGAAAATACTTCCTGTTTTGTCTACTATCAATGCTTCATCGCTCATGATAGGTAGGTATGCACCTCCTGCAACACAACTTCCCATGACTGCAGCAATTTGGGGAATTCCCTTGCTACTCAAAATAGCGTTGTTTCTAAAAATTCGACCAAAATGTTCTTTGTCTGGGAAAATCTCATCTTGAAGGGGGAGGTAAACTCCGGCACTATCGACTAGGTAAATAATCGGAATATGGTTTTCGAGAGCAATTTCTTGAAACCTTAAGTTTTTTTTGGCTGTTATGGGGAACCATGCACCTGCTTTAACTGTAGCATCATTAGCCGCAACCAAACACAATCTACCAGATACACGAGTGATTCCTCCAACCACTCCACCTGCAGGACATCCACCATGTTCCTCGTACATATCATGACCTACATAGGTGCCTATTTCTAAAAAATCAGCTTCATC
>JAKMFK010000241.1 GCA_022425465.1 Bacteroidia bacterium
GATGAATAGGTATCTTCATAAACTAAGTTTACCAAACTATCATCCTGAATTCTAATGTAATTATTTGCATTTGCACCCTCTATAAGGTCTCTAAAACTTAAGTTAGAATATACTAGTGGTACAGCAATAGTTGGATTCCATCTGACTTGATTCACCTTTGAGGCTTTATCAATGGTTTCTGTTATATCCTTAACGCATGATGTTACAAATACAGTAAGTAAAAATATAATTATAGAGGTTGTTTTTTTCATAATTAGCTAATTTTGACAAAGATAGTATGATAGAAGTTAAAGTGGTTAGACATATAATGGTAGGTGCTGTTATTTGTAGTTTGTATATATTGTTAAGTGCATTTGGTGCTCACGGATTAGAAGGAAAAATCACTCCAAACCAGTTAGCTACTTTCAACACAGGATTGAGATACATGATCATCCATGGTCTAGGAATCATTCTTATAAGCCTAGTTTATGTCACGCTTAATAAATATAACAAGTGGGTTTATAATTTAATTTATCTTGGAATTTTATTTTTTTCGTCAAGTTTAATTATTCATGCATTAAAAGACATCCTTAATATTAACGTGAACTTGTTTGCTCTTATTGCTCCAATTGGTGGATTATGTTATGCCTTTTCATGGATCCTTCTTGTTTTAGCGTTAAGAAAATAATGAAGAGAATCATTTTCATGAGGCATGCAAAAGCCAGTCAAGCAAAATTTCATCAAAACGACCACGAAAGAAACTTATCTGAAACAGGAATTAATGAGGCTAAAACTATGGCTAAATTCATCTTATCAAAAGGAGTTTTCCCTGATATTATGCTCATTTCAGATGCAAAACGTACACAGGAAACCTGGACATATTTAAATGATGTTACACAAAACAAACGTTCAAAATTTGATAAAGAATTATACCTAGCATCATCAAAAACCATTGTAAAGAAATTAAAAGAGATAGACAATATATTGGACTCAGCTCTAATACTTGCCCATAATCCAGGCATTACTGATGTCTTGAATGAATATTTCAAAGTTAATTTAGATCATATGCCCACGTGTGGAGTATGTTGTATTTGGTTTCACACCGATAAATTTGAGAATATCCTTGATTGTGAAACAGAGTTAGCGTATTTCTCCTATCCAAGTAAGATTAATAATGGGTAAATACGCGTTTACCATTTGTTGTAATGGTTATCAACCTATCACAACCCAAGTCTTGATGAGGATCAAAGTCAACTATAATATCCGATATCGTCGATGATTTGTCAACTTGAATTTGACCATTTGAGATAAACCTCAAACAATCATAGTCTGCCTGTTTCTGCAAAGGTGAGGTTATGGTGAAAGTCGCACTTTCTAGACCACTTTTTAATTCGATATCACCTCCAACGCAGATATGATCTTCTAACTCGTCTAATGTACTTGATTTAACCTCTATGATATCAAGGTCAGCACTCATTGATATATCTGCTTCTGAATTTACAAGTTTAAACTCATTGCATTTCAACTTTATACGATCAGTATCAACTCGTTGAAATTTTATACCTCCTGTGAGTTTAGTCATGTGTTCACCATCACCTGAATAGAATGGTTCGTCTGTTGAAAGTGAAATTTTTAAAGTTGAATTGTCCAAAAGATAGTCTTGATCTAAAGACAATAAAATTGTACCTGATCTGTATTTGTTGTCTTTACACAAAAGCCCATGTGGTGAAGTTCCCAAATCACCAAATCTTATCAATACATCCATACCATCACCATCAAAAAATGTAGTATCTTGATATACCAACTCAGCACCAACTGGAAGAACAGTTAACTTATCCGGATTAAAAATATTTTCTGAGGTAACAACATCCTTGATGATATCAAATGTGGATAGAAATTCACTAACCAATGATATACAAGTCTCCGTAGATTTGTGGTTATCTCTTATTTCAATAACATCATCGTTATTGCACCCTAGAATAAAAGTCAATGAAAGACAAACTATTATGTTTTTAAAGATTGACAAACACTCAAAATTTATTGATTCGCTTACAAATGTAGTATCTTGTATTAAGATTTAATTTAGCTTTGAACATAATTATAGTATTTTTTACAATAATTGGACAATTCAGACACCATACACACGCTGTTTGTTGAGGTTTTACTGCCTCTAAACCTCAAAAACTTGTTCACTTACCGTGTTCCTATTGAATTAAATGAGGAAATTATTATTGGCAAAAGAGTTAGTGTCCCATTTGGTAAGAAGAAAATACTGGCTGGGTTGATATTTTCAATACATGAAAAACCACCCAAAGACTATGAAGCAAGATACATAATTGATGTTATCGATAACGATGCTATTGTAGACCAAAATCAACTTAAAATTTGGAATTGGATATCTAACTATTACATGGTATCGCTTGGCTTGGTGTATAATGCTGCTATGCCTGCTGGGCTGAAATTGGAGGGAGAATCAAAAATGGTACTCAACCCCGATTTTGAGTCCGACAACACAATTTTTGACCCCAAAGAAACCATTTTAATCGAGGCGATCCGATTAGCAAAAGAATTATCTATTACTCAAGCTACAAGCTATTTAAAAGCTCAATCTATTCACAAATACGTAAAATCACTTTACCTCAAAGGAGCTATTTTTCTAAAGGATGATATTCAAAAAAATTATTCTGCAAAAACAGCCTCTTACATTAGAATAAATAGAGATTTAGCCGATGAAGATCAGCTCAATGAAATCTTCAACCAACTCGAAAAAAGAGCAAAAGCTCAACTCAAAGCACTCATGACCTTTATTGCCCACTATGGTATGGATGGCGAGTGTGAAAAAACCATTTTAGTGAAGCATGAAGCAACGAATGCTTCAATCAATGCCTTAGTTGATAAAAAAATATTTATTCAAGAAAAACGTGAGAAATCAAGGCTCCAATTTTCTTCAAATGAAAACCCGATTGAAGAATTGAGTAAGGCCCAAAATCAAGCACTAATCGAGATTGAATCTGGGTTTAAAGACAAAAAAACAGTTATGCTTCACGGCATCACTGGAAGTGGGAAAACACACATTTACGCACATTTGATTGAAAAAGCATTGAATCAAAAGCACCAAGTGCTGTATTTACTACCTGAAATAGCTCTAACCAGTCAACTGATAACACGATTACAGAAATACTTCGGAAAAAAACTATTGGTATCTCATTCCAAATTCACAAACAATGAACGTGTTGAAATATACCAAGCTATTGCCTCTGGTGAATCCTATTTGGTCGTAGGAACTAGAAGTGCCATTTTTCAACCCTTCAAGAATTTAGGACTTATTATCGTTGATGAGGAACATGAAAGTAGCTTCAAACAACATGAACCAGCTCCTCGATTTAATGCTCGAGATACAGCCTTATACATGGCCCATAAAAACAAAACTCCCATCATTTTGGGTAGTGCTACTCCTGCTTTAGAGAGTTACTATAATGCCCAACAAGCCAAATATCATTTAGTTAATCTCACCCAACGTCACAATCACTCTAAACTACCCCAAATTGAAGTGATTGACATGAAAGCACAGAAAAAACAAAAACGAAAAAAAGGCATATTTAGCGACATACTGATTGAAGCTATTGCAGATGCCAAGAAAAACGGGAAACAAACCATCCTTTTCCAAAACAAAAAAGGATATGTACCCGTATTGGAGTGCAATGTCTGTGCATGGACACCCAAGTGTCAAAACTGTGACATTTCACTTACCTACTATAAATACCAAGAAAACCTTAGATGTCATTATTGTGGATACAAACAAGAAGTGGTTAATCAATGTGTGACTTGTGGCAACAAAGGAATCGAACTCATTGGCTATGGAACAGAGAGAATCGAAGATGAACTATCCCTTTATCTTCCCGAATTATCCATCCGACGAATGGATTATAATACAACACGATTAAAAAATGCTCACACCAAAATTATTGATGAATTTGCATCAGGAAAAATCGATGTACTTATCGGAACTCAGATGGTCGCTAAAGGATTGGACTTTGAAAATGTCAATACCGTTGGTATTTTGAATGCGGATCATATCATCAATTTTCCCGACTTCAGATCCAATGAACGAGCTTATGCATTAATTACTCAAGTATCAGGTAGAGCCGGACGCAAGAAAGACCTCGGAAAAGTTTATCTACAAACCTCAATGCCCGACCATCCCATCATCCAAAAAATTGTTGATCACGACTTCTTGGGCATGTATGAAACCGACTTAAATGAACGAGAAAAATTCAACTACCCCCCATTCTATCGTCTCATACAAATAACCATCAAACACAAAGATGCACTTGAACTGTATAAACTTGGAGTGATTGCAAAAAACAAATTAAGCACCTATTTTGGTTCAAGTTTGTTAGGACCGGAGAAACCCTATGTTGGGAAAATTAGAAATTGGTATATCCTCCATTTTGTATTAAAAATCCCCAACCAGGGAGGTCTCATTAAAGCTCAAAAGGTAAAGTTATCACTGGCTATTCAAGAGCTCGAAAAAGCTAAGGAATTCAATAAGGCTCGCATAATTATTGATGTGGATCCTTTATGATAAATCCAGAATAATTGATTTTAATCTATATTTGAGGTATGAAAGCTTTATTTAATTTTTCAGTAGCTATTTTATTATTGGCTAACGTTAGTTGGTCTCAAACTATACAAGTATCTCATAAAAAACAGTATGATGAGATTGGACTATTCGATATGTATCACAATGGTTGGGCCATGGTCAAAAAAGGCAAACATCTTGGATTCATTAACTACGAAGGAAAAGAAGTTGTGCCAACAATCTACGATGAAATTGAACTATTTGATATGTATCACAGTAGTTGGGCTATGGTTAAAAAAGGCAAGAATGTTGGTTTTATTGATTACAGAGGGAAAGAAGTTATACCATTGGAATACCGAAATGCAGATGACGCTATCAAATGGTATAACAATCCAAAGAATAAGTAATCAATAATACTCGAATCGTATATTTGTATCATGAGAAATGCATTACTCTTGATTGGAATAGTTATTGGACAATTCACTTGGGCTCAAAACAGACCTGAAGCCACTTTTATCGAAAAAGGAAAACAACTTGATGAGGTGAAGGAAGGAGCCATAGTAAGGACCGTTTATTATTTCACCAATACGGGCAATGCTGATTTATTATTAAACAAAGTAGCTCCAAGTTGTGGATGCACTGTCGCCGAGTACCCTAAATATTCCATAAAACCTGGAGCAAAAGACTCGATAGTAGCTACATTCGACACCCACGATCGCCCAGGATATCAAGCTAAAGGGATAAATATTGAAAGTAATGCTGGTCCAATTAACCTTGTTTTTGAGATCATGGTAGCCCCATCTGAAGGTATTAAATCTTACCTGGATGAACCCTACAAATCAGAAGAAAATCACGAAGGGCATAACCACAATTAATCGTTCTTTAAAAATCATCCCTACTGATGATTTCAACTTTTTATTAATAATGGTTTCCTAACTCCTTTCGTCGTATATTTTTGCAGCACAATTATGAATATACACGAGTATCAAGCAAAAGAAATACTAAAGTCATACGGAGTTGCCATACAAGAGGGTATCGTCATCGATAAAAAAGAAGATGCAATCAAAGCTGGTGCCCAACTTCGTGAGGAAACAGGTACGGATTGGATGGTTGTCAAAGCCCAAATACATGCCGGTGGACGTGGAAAAGGTGGCGGAGTTAAACTAGCCAAAAATGACGAAGAACTTCAGCAAGTTGTCAATGATATTTTGGGTATGACTTTAGTCACACCTCAAACAAGCAAAGAAGGTAAATTGGTCAAAAAAGTATTGCTTGCTCAAGATGTTTATTACCCAGGTGCAAACGAACCAGATGAGTATTACATGAGTGTATTACTTGACAGAAGCACAGGCAAGAATGTAATCATTTACACCACTGAAGGAGGAATGGATATCGAACAAGTTGCTCACGATACGCCAGAAAAAATATTTAAAGAGTTTATCAATCCTGCATTAGGGCTACAAGGATTTCAAGCACGTAAAATTGCTTTCAACCTAGGTTTAAGTGGCAATGCTTTTAAAGAGATGGTTCGATTTGTTAACTCGCTCTACAATGCATATTTAGGAATTGATGCCTC
Organism: Bacteroidia bacterium; assembly: GCA_022425465.1. Taxonomy (GTDB): domain Bacteria; phylum Bacteroidota; class Bacteroidia; order NS11-12g; family UBA9320; genus UBA9320. The sequence continues at coordinate 6,138 of JAKMFK010000241.1, forward strand.
CTTGTTTGAAATAAACCCAGTACTTAAAACATCGGACGATAAAATTATTGCTGTAGATAGTAAGGTTTCTCTAGATGACAATGCACTGTATCGACATAAAGATTATGCAGCACTCCGAGACGAAAGTGAGGAGGATCCGACCGAGGTAGAAGCAAAAAAGCACCACCTCAACTTCATCAAACTTGATGGAAACGTTGGTTGTATGGTAAATGGAGCTGGATTGGCCATGGCTACTATGGATATCATTAAATTAAGCGGTGGTGAGCCCGCAAACTTCCTTGATGTTGGAGGTGGAGCAAATGCTCAAACAGTAGAAGCTGGATTTAGAATTATCCTTAAAGACCCCAATGTAAAAGCCATCCTTATCAATATTTTTGGTGGAATTGTTCGCTGTGATCGAGTTGCTAATGGAGTGGTCGAAGCATACAAGTCAATCGGAGAAATTAACGTACCCATCATCGTTCGTCTTCAAGGAACCAACGCAGAGGAAGCTAAAAAGATTATTGACGAAAGTGGTCTTCGAGTAGAATCAGCCATTGTATTGCAAGAGGCTGCAGATAAGGTAAAACAAGTTCTTTCCTAACCTCCACTGTGGGTAACCTCATTGAAATAAGGCCTCACAATATTGATCAAAGAAGCATCCAGACCATTGTTAATGCTCTTAAAAAAGGAGATTTAGCTATTGTTCCAACTGACAGTATATATGCTATTGTTGGTGATTTGAATCACCGGGATGTACTTGAAAAAATTTGTAAGCAAATTGGTAAAAAACCCAATAAAGCGAATCTATCCATTCTATGTGATGGTCTAAGTAATTTGTCTAAATACACATCTACCATCCCCAACCCACTTTATAAACTTATGAAAAGGGTATTGCCAGGCCCTTTTACATTTATTTTAAAGGCCAATAACAACATCCCCAAAATTTTCAGACAAAACAAAAAAACCATTGGTATCCGTGTGCCGGACAACACCATTTGTCAAGCCTTGATTTCTTCTCTTGGCAACCCATTGATATCGAGTTCTATACATTCAGAAGATGAGATACAAGAATACCTCACAGAACCCTACGAGATTTATGAGAATTGGCAAAATAAGATTGATTTAATTGTGGATGGTGGTGCTGGGAAAAACGTTGGAACAACTGTAATTGACGCCTCAACAGGAGAAATAGTCATTGTTCGAGAAGGGCTGGGAATTGAAAAAATATAATCAACTAAATAATATAAAAATTATCAAACAAATCAGGCTAAAATAAGTTATAATTACACCGGTATTTTTAATAATAATATGAATCTTAAATTTAATAATCTTAAATCAGACATTCCAGCTGGAATTGTCGTTTTCCTTGTAGCTGTTCCACTATGTTTGGGCATAGCTGCTGTAAGTGGTGTTCCTCCATTTTCTGGTCTAATTGCCGGTATTATTGGAGGTATTGTGGTTGGACTTCTAAGTGGATCAAAACTTGGTGTTAGTGGGCCGGCTGCAGGTTTGGCTGTCATCGTTTATGATTCGATCGATGAAATCAAAAATTCCATTTCTACGGGCGTTGAAAATGTAGACTTTTTTCCAGAAGCATTTAAGATGTTCTTGCTTGCTGTTGTGCTTGCAGGAGTATTTCAGATCATTCTGGGTTTTTTAAAAGGTGGTATCATTGGGTATTACTTCCCTTCTTCCGTAATTAAAGGAATGTTGACAGGTATTGGTCTTACTATTTTTCTAAAAGAACTCCCCCACACACTTGGTTATGATAAAGACATTGAAGGTGATTTTCAATTTTTCCAAATTGATGGAGAAAACACATTCTCAGAAATTTTAAATGCAATTGGAAATCCCGATTTAGGTGCTGGTATCATTGCTGGTATAGGTCTTTTTATTCTTATCCTTTGGGAACAAAATTTTATTCGAAAACATTATATATTTAATATCATTCAAGGACCTCTTGTAGCCATTATCGCTGGTGTGTCTTTGGTAATTGGATTTAAAGGAGGTCGTTTTGAAATGATTGCTGAACACCTAGTTAACGTTCCTGTTGCTAATTCTTCAAGTGAATTCATTAGCTTTTTTAATTTTCCTGATTTTTCGGCTTTAAATAATGTCTTAATATGGAAAACAGCCATTGTTATTGCCATTGTGGCAAGTTTAGAAACACTGCTTTGTGTAGAGGCTACCGATAAATTAGATCCTGAGAAAAATGTAACTCCCACCAATCGCGAACTCAAGGCACAAGGAATGGGAAACCTTATTTCAGGTCTTATTGGCGGGATACCTATTACTCAAGTAATTGTGAGAAGTTCTGCCAATATTCAAAGTGGAGGAAAGAGTAAACTATCTGCCGTTTTTCATGGCTTTTTAATTCTAGGTTTTGTCGGATTCATCCCTGAACTTCTCAACTTAATCCCGAGAGCAAGTTTAGCAGCTATCCTTCTAATGGTAGGTTATAAACTTGCAAAGCCCGCTACATTTAAACAAATGTGGAATGCTGGGATGAGCCAATTCCTTCCATTTATAATCACTATATTACTTATTATCTTCAAAGATCTTCTTTGGGGAGTTTCAATAGGTCTAGTTGTTGCTGTATTTGAAATATTATACATCAATTACAAGAAACCATACCAAATTAATATCGATGATACTAAAGAAGGACAAGTACACCATATCTCACTAACAGAGAATGTGACCTTTTTGAATAAGGCAAGTATCATGAAAACACTGGATAACATTCCAGATGGTACTAAAGTGATTGTGGATGCTACACGAACCACATACATTCATCCTGATGTAGAAGAAATTATCAATGATTTTAAAACGCATGCTTCGTTTTCTAACATCACTCTAGAAGTCATCAAATAAATTTCTATTGCACAAAAAAAGCCCGAGCTTGTGCTCGGGCTTTTTTGTTGAAACTCACAAATTACCAAATAGCTATTCGACTTGAATCTGGCTTGTGCATCGCTCCAGACTCACAAGAGCCAAATGCTTGATAGTAAGGCTCAAAATTAACCAATGGTCCTAACACCCGGTATTCTGCCGGAGAATGAACATCCGACTTTAATCGGTTCACCATTTCTTCCTCTTTGATATTTCCCTTCCATACATTCGCCCATCCAAGGAAAAAACGTTGTTGCCAGGTAAAACCATCGATATCGTCTGGTGCCCCATCTTTGTATTCCAATTGAAGTGCGTCATAGGCAAGAGTAACTCCTCCTAAATCCGCAATATTTTCTCCCATGGTCATTTTACCGTTCACATTCATTCCCTCAATTGGAGAATATGAATCGTATTGTTCCCCCAATTTTTTAGCTAATTCATCAAACTTAGCACGATCCTCATCTGTCCACCAAGAATTTAAATTACCATCCCAATCAAACTTACTCCCTTGATCGTCAAATCCATGTGAGAATTCATGTCCAATAACCGCTCCTATACCACCATAGTTAATTGCATGGTCGAATGTTTTATGAAAAAATGGAGGCTGTAATATTCCCGCAGGAAACACAATTTCATTGTTACTTGAACTGTAATAAGCATTGACCATTTGTGGTGACATATACCAATCACTCTTGTCTACTGGCTTTCCAAGTTTCTCAAGCATACGATTATACCCAAATTTTCTAACTTGAATAATATTCTGAATATAGCTACTTGGATCAATGGTTAGTTTACTGTAATCTCTCCATTCATCTGGATAACCGATTTTATAGGTAAATGCATTTAACTTTTTTAAAGCCTTTTCTTTAGTTTCAGAACTCATCCATTCCAAATCATTAATTCTCTGACGATAAGCAGTTCTGAGATTCTCAATCATATTGGTCATATACTGCTTACTCTCCTCATCAAAATAGGATTGTACAAACAACTTACCTAAGGGCTCAGCCAAAGATCGATTGATAACCGAAAAAACACGCTCATTTCTTGGCTTCATCATTTGAGTACCCCGAAGCTTTTTACTATAAAATGCAAAACGTTCCTCAACCATAGACTTATTCAAGAATGATGCAAACGAGTTTATCACATTCCATCTCATGTATGACTTCCATGAAGAGATAGATTGTTCAGTTAGTATATCATTCAGCGATTCATAAAATGAGGGTTGACTAACGATAATCGTATCAAAAGCACCAAATCCTCGGTTAGTCAAAATTGATTGAACATCAATCACACTTAAGCTGTTATCCCAATCGGAAAGGTTTTTCTTGTTGTATCTTTTATTTGGATCTCTACGTTCTAATCTGCTCCAGCTAATTTCAGCTATTGCTGTTTCTAGTGCTAAAATAGCCTGCCCTGGACTGGAAGTATCTCCAGCCAAATTCATCATTTTATTGATATGATCAACATATGCCGTTCGTATATCTTGAAACTTGGCATTGTCGTTTAAATAGTAATCTCGATCAGGTAAGTTTAAACCCGATTGACCGGCATATACGGTGTTCATCTTGCTATTTTTACTATCTGCAGAAATATAAAGACCAATTGGCGTGTTAATACCCATTGGAGCTAGGTCACCAAATAGTTGTTGGATATCAGTAATACTTGATGCATTATCGATGTCTGTGATAATTTCACTTATTTCACTTACTCCTTTCGATTCGATAACTAGGGTATCCATACCAGACCGATAAAAATCACGAATCATTTGTTGTTCGGTACCTTGTTTAACGTCTTCATTTTTAGCAACTTCATCCACTATTTCTAGCAACTTTTTTCGATTTTCTTCATTCAGTATATTGAATGCCATCCATCTACTTTCTGTTTCTGGAACAGGGTTATTGGCTTGCCAATTGCCAATTGCATATTTGTAAAAATTTTCACATGGATTCGTGGTTGAATCAATATAATTTACGTCAAAAGCGATAGGTTGATTCTCTTGATCTGCTTGTTGTTTATTCAGATTACTACATCCTACAATTAGGAATAAAACAGTAATTAGTGTTAAATCTTTCATATTCTATCTTTTTAATGATTGCAAATATATCCGATGATAGAATTATTACTTAATTTGGCCTTATTTCAATGGACTAACATAAAAAAATATTAGACCAACAAGGAAGTATCAAAGGAACTTTATTTGCCCCTTGCTTGAAACATAATAAGGACCGTATAAATTAGAATTTTAAGATCTAAAACAATTGAGATGTTTTCAAGATAAAGTAAATCATATTGGAGTCGTTCCACCATTTCATCTACATTTTCGGCGTACCCGTATTTAACCTGGCCCCATGAGGTGATTCCCGGTTTTATTCGATGTAATCTTCTATAATGTGGAGCTTTCTCAATAATCTGTTCAATAAAAAATTGACGCTCTGGACGAGGACCAACCAAACTCATATCCCCTTTTAAAACATTCCAGAACTGGGGGAATTCATCGATTCGTGTTTTTCTCAAAAATCGACCCAATGGTGTTATTCTAGGGTCATTTTCCTTACTCAATTGTGGTCCTTTAGACTCAGCATCTAACCTCATACTGCGAAACTTATAGATATAAAATGGCTTACCACCCAATCCTATTCTTTCTTGAATAAAAAATACGGGACCCTTAGAACTGAATTTTACTAACAAACCAATCATAACATAAAAGGGTAATCCCAAAACGAGAATTAAAATAGATATTAAAATATCAAAAAAACGCTTAAAAAACTCTTGCCATGGAGGCAAGACGTCAATCTTTATCTCTATTAGAACTGCACCAAAGACATTTCCCATTTTGACCATACCAGCCAAATGTTGGTAAAGGTTTGGTATGACTTTGATAACGATATTTTCACCATCAAGAATGGATAATATCTCGGCTATTTCTGTTTTTTGATTTTCTTCAGAGGCTATAATAACCTCCTTTATGTCAAAGTCCTTTATAATTTTAATTAAATCAGTTTTCGTACCCAATTTATCAAGACCATTGATACGGGTTTTCTCCCCATTAATATTAACATAACCCCTAAAAAAATGACCTTCAGACTTCTTTGCAGAAATTAATTCGTCATATATTTTTTGAGCCCTAAAACCCGAACCTACTAGAATAGTTGGGAAACCAATCTTCCTACTCTTAATCTGGTGAGCAATACGAGACGATAAAATAAAACGAAATAAAGCAGTGAGTCCAAAATGAAGAGCAAATAATACAGTGACGTATTGATAGTAATTTCGATATTCAATTATTTCATCATCTAGTAATAGCGTAAAAAACAAAATCAAGACCCCCATAATACTAGTGGTCATTACCTGTAGAAACTCTCTTAAACGAGACCTTCGATATACATTACGATATAAACCAATTAACCCATGCAGTAATATCCAAAATAAAGGGATAACTAAAATACCAATATAGAGCTTATGATCTCCCCAAACATATCTGAGGTAATAAGAATTGTAGACCCCATCAACAAAACACTTTCTGTAAATAAAAAAAGTTCCCCAAGCAACCATAGCTGCAAAAAAATCCAATAAGAGATACTTAATTATGAGTCTGGTTTTATTCAAAAGTGTATCAATTTAATATTATCAAAAAAGAGTTGTTTTTCATTCGAACCATTGGTTTGAGCATTAAAAAATACACGAAAAGTTGCCCCAGCATATTCTGGATTATTAATATCTTCTTTTAGGCTTACATATGCCTTTTTCCATTGCATTTCTCCCTGATCATCCTCAGTTGAGTAAAAATTCACGATAGGAACACCATTAATAAAGTTTCCCGTAACAGGATATACTCCAACTGTAAATTCTGTATTGCACTTAAAATCCAACTCTAAATAAACCTCTCCCCCTTTTCTTGGTAAATCATATAGCTGAACCGTTGCATTTTCAAAAATTTGAAATTCAGATGGGATATCAACTTGTCCTGAATATTTATTCTCTATGCCGTCATAATTGAAAACATGAACTGGATCAGAAGTCACAAACATGCTATCCGTAGTTGTATTTGAACCACTTTTTTCTACTGAAATAGCGTTATCTTCAAAATCTTCTAACCAACTAAATGTAATATTAT
>JAKMFK010000247.1 GCA_022425465.1 Bacteroidia bacterium
TTTAATTTTACTTGATGGTAATTTAAGTGGATCTTGGTGGTTTCCAATATTACTAGTAGGTACTGGAATATTTTTTACTATTTATCTTGGCTTCCCGCAATTTAGATTTTTTGGTAAAGCATGGCACTTAGTGTCTGGTAAAAATAAAAAAAATGATGAGGATGATGGTGAGACCACTGCTTTTGAAGCATTAACAACTGCCATGTCTGGAGCAGTTGGTACGGGTAACATAGGTGGGGTTGCTCTTGCTATATGGACTGGTGGGCCGGCAGCTATATTCTGGATGTGGATTACTGCGGTATTTGGTATGACCACAAAATTTGTTGAAGTGACCCTAGGTCATAAATATAGAACAAAGCTTGAAGATGGAAGTATTTCAGGTGGTCCAATGTACTATATAGAAAGTGCATTAAATATGAAATGGGCTGGTATTCTATTTGCATTCTTGATGATGATTACTGCAATTGGTTCTGGAAATATGCCGCAGATCAATAATATAGCTTTAGTTATGAATACTGAATTTTCTGTACCAAAGTTATTCACAGGTTTGTTCTTAGGAACTCTATTATGGGTAATAATAATTGGGGGTATTAAAAGGATAGCTTCTGTTGCCAGTAAAATCATACCGATTATGGGAATGATATATCTAGGAGGAGCTTTAATTATAATTATTGAAAATTATCAAAATATCATCCCTTCCTTTAATGCCATTTTTTCTCAGGTATTTTCTGGTTCAGCTGCGGTAGGTGGCTTTTTAGGAGCAAGTTTTGCTATGAGCTTGAAATATGGTGTTGCAAGAGGTTTGTACTCAAATGAAGCAGGTCAAGGCTCTTCACCAATTGCTCATGCATCATCTAAAAATAAATCCATTGATCAAGGTGTCGTATCAATATTAGAGCCATTTATAGATACTATTGTTGTATGTAGTGTTACTGCATTAGTTATTTTATCTAGCGGAGTTTGGACCCAAAAATTTGATACTACTTTTGCAAAAACAGATATGGTTATTATAGAGGGTGTTTATAGTGATCAAAAAAATGCTGATGGTTCGTTTGTATACCCAAATCATATAAATGAACTTACAAAATATGTTCAATCAATAGATTCTGATGTAAATGAATACACGGGTACTATATTTATTGAATCAGGTAAGCTTGCAGAATCGGATATTACAATACTACATTCAAGATCTATTGCTGAAGATATAAAATTTACAACTAATGATAAATCTTTATTCACAGGTTCTTTAAATGTGATTGATGGAAAAATATCAGAATCAATAGTTCTTGAAGGAAAATCATTGGTAAGCTCTGCTGAGCTTACAGCTAAGGCATTTTCACAAGGAGTAATGGGAGAGTATGGCGGTAAGTTAGTTGCAATAGCTTTACTTTTATTTGCTTTCTCAACTGCTATTACTTGGTGTTATTACGGTGATAGGTCAACTGCATATATTTTTGGAGAAAAGGGCGTCTTTTGGTATAGAAATTTTTATGTTTTATGTTTTATATTAGCTGCTGTTATAGACACAACTATTGTTTGGAATATTGCATATGTTGTTGTTGCGCTTGTTTCGATTCCTAACTTAATTGCATTGTTTGTTTTAAGGAAAGAAATGAGGGAATTAACTAATGAGTTTGTAGAAGATAACTAATATAAAAATTCTAATATTAATCTTATGAAGCTATACCAAAATTATTTTGTAACCATTTTTGCAATTCTCTTTATTATTTCTTGTGGTGGAGGTGGAGGATCAAGCTCATCAGATACCTCCCCAGTTGGACCATCAAACCCTTCAATAACCAACTTTGTTTCTGATAAAGATTCTATTTTTACTAATGAATCAGTCACATTAACGTGGTCCACACAAAATGCTAACTCATGTGATAGGAGTGGTGATTGGGATGGAATAACTTCAACTAATGGTTCATCTTCAATTGTTCTCAATCAAGTAAAAACTTATACATTCACTCTCACTTGCAGTGGAGCAAGTGGAACACAAAATGCCACAGCATCTATTTCTGTTAATGTCCTACAAAGTACTAGTAATGAAGTTGGATTTGAGATTTATAATGAGGATAAGGATTCATATTGTAAAAACCCTCAAAATGACTCTTCAAGTTACTGGATTGACCATTTTGATTCAAATATCCTGGACCCAAATATTTATTCCTATCAAACAGGTAATGGTTTCATGGCAGGTGATAGTTATATTGCTGGCTGGGGAAATAATGAGGTTCAATATTATACAAGCGACCAACCAAACTCTGCTAAAAGCTACAATCCCTCAACAAATACTACTGAAAATCTCTTTATTCAAGATAGCAAATTAATAATTCAACCTATATACGATATTAATAATAAATTTGAAGATCCATATTGTATTGGTAGAGACTGTAGTACCACTTGGGATCATACATCGGCCCGAATAATTACTTCTGCCTCTAGTAACGGTAATGGTAGCAAAGGAAAGACAATAGGATTTAATACAGAAGTAACAGCTTGTTTTAAGGTTCCAGCTGGAACAGGATTCTGGCCCGCAATATGGTTGCTACCCCAAGGTTTCATAGAAGGCACTAAGTCATGGCCTAGAGATGGTGAAATAGATATTATGGAAGCAAGGGGAAGGGTGCCTGGAAGAGTAGGTTCCGCTGTTCATTGGGGTCCGCCAAGAGAATTATATTCAGAGGAAATTCAAGTTCC
>JAKMFK010000272.1 GCA_022425465.1 Bacteroidia bacterium
GCCCCGTTTTTTTAAAATAGATGAGGCAATAACCGATCGATATCCCCCTGCACAATGCACATAAAAATCATCTTCTTTTGGGAATTGAGCAAGTTCTTCATTGAGCATACTCAAACAAACATGATGAGCATCTTTAATATGGCTGGTATCCCATTCGCCTTTTTTTCTGACATCGAAAATGGGGTTGTGATTTGTTTTGTGTTCTGTTTCAAATTGACTAGTTGGAACAGATCGGACAGTATCCATCTCCTTGCCTTCTTTTTCCCAAGCTTTAAAACCACCCTTCAGATATCCTAATGTGTTGTCAAAGCCTACTCTACTTAACCGTGTAATGACTTCATTTATTCTATCTTCTTTACCGACAATGAGGATGGGTTGATTGACATCTTTTATTACTGCTCCGACCCATGGGGCAAAGCTTCCGTCGATACCTATAAATATACTTTGAGGGACATGGCCTTGAATAAACTCTTTTTCATGCCGAACATCAAGGATCATGGCACGACTTTCATTTGCGACATTTTCAAAATCGGAGGGGCTAAGCGGTGAATTTCCTTTTGAAATGATCTCATCGATGTTTGCATAACCTGATTTATTCATCATCACATTCATTGGAAAGTATGCAGGGGGTGCAGATAATCCAGTAGTGACTTCCTCAATAAATTCAGCTTTAGTCATGTCCGATCTCAAGGCATAATTCATTTGTTTTTGATTACCCAGTGTATCAACTGTTTCTGTCATCATGTTTTTACCACAAGCACTTCCTGCCCCATGAGCAGGATAAACAATGACGTCATCTGCTAAGGGCATGATGGTATTTCGAAGACTATCATATAGTATTCCAGCTAATTCTTCTTGGGTAATATTTGCCGATTTTTGAGCTAAATCAGGTCGTCCAACATCTCCTAAAAATAGTGTGTCTCCAGAGAATATGCAATGATCTTTTCCATCTTCGTCTCTAAGAAGATAAGTGGTGCTTTCCATAGTATGTCCTGGAGTGTGAAGGGCAATAATGGTGACATTACCAACTTTAAACTCTTGCTTATCCTTTGCGATGATGGTATCATAGGTTGGGTTGGCCATAGGGCCATAGACAATACTTGCACCGGTTTTTTCAGAAAGTGTGATGTGACCACTCACAAAATCTGCATGAAAATGGGTCTCAAATATGTATTTTATTTGGGCATTTAACGCTTCGGCTTTTTGGATGTATGAATCAATTTCTCGAAGGGGATCAATTATTGCTACTTCGCCGTTGCTTTCAATAAAATAGGCCCCTTGTGCAAGACAATTGGTGTATATCTGTTCTACAATCATGTCAAATTGGTTTACTTCAAAGATAATATTTATGAGATATCAATGGGTTATCAAAACCTGATGAGCTTATTGATTAATTTGATAAGCTGAATGGATAATATAATTTAGTGTAGTTTAGTCAGAAGGTTCAATTGATCATTGACACCCTGGGTAATGGAATTGACAGAGATTGTGGCACCAGATATGGCATCTATATTTTCGTTAACTGTAAACTTTCCTCCTTGCTGAAACTGTTTTAGCCATCCTTTATTTGCAATTTGATAGCCATAATCGGAGGTATATTCTAACACTTTGACTTGTTGAATCTTATGGTTGGTGTTAACCAACGTGATATAGTAGAATTCTTCAAAGCTAGATTCTTTGGTATTTTCTACTGAACAGCCTCCAATTTTACACCCTAATGCACGAGAAACTAAGGCATATCCAGCCAAAGAATCTGCGATATTTATTTTGAAGATGTGATGATCAGATATTGATTCGGAATGTGTTTCTTTTGAAAAATTAATATTCTTTCCCCAGATTTTGATGGCTGCTCTATTCATTTTATTGATGAGGTAATCAGGCAATGGAGCATGATAACCAATTTTTGCAGAAATGGCAATCAAACCAATAAAACAGAGAATATTAATGCTATCTTTATTCATAATTATCTAAACCAGTACCCGACACCTAAATTAAGGGAGTTTACCGTTTTGTTATTACCATTGGTGATTTGTTGGTAGTCGCCTTTTACAACAAAATTAGGATTCAAAAACCAGGAAAGTCCTCCGGTAATTACATTGTTTTTATATGAAGGATTAGTAACTATGGAAGAAGTTACTTGGTGATGGGTATCGTAGTTTGAATATCGAATAAAGGGAACTAGTTTATTTTTACTTTTTAGGATTGATGCTAGATTGTAACCAATTTCAGCATAGTATCCATAGACGGTTTCTCCAATATTTTGTCCTGTAAAAGCATTGTATTTTTCAGTATTTGATAAATTCATCCAAATAATTTCTCCACGTGCTTCTAGATTTTTACGTTGATACCTAAAATCTCCACTTAAAATTTGTACACCAATACTAGAGCTGTCTGCCTGTCTTTTTTGAAAAAGACTATCTTCATGCAAGTTATTATAGAGTGATGATTCTGTTTTCCCAAAGTATCCTGAAATACCCAGATTTAAACCACGAACTCCGTAATAGGATAGTCTTCCTGAAAGATCAATATCTGACATGGTAACTTGCGAGCCTTTCTGACGTGCTCCTCGAATAGGCTTCTCCCCTTTTAGTTTTCCTTCTTGGTCAAAGCCAAGTGGTCCGTTTACACCATAAAACTGATATCTTAGCCCAATGCTAGGGATATTCCCAGCAACTCCAGCACCAATTTCCCGCCAGGTTGTCGGTGTAATTACACTGTTTATTAATGGTCTTTCCACACCATTAAATGTAGTCGGTTCATGATACTCATTTACAATACCCATTGGAATTAACAATAGACCTGCTTGTAGATTGAGCCATGGTTTAGCTTTATAATTTAAAAAAGCTTGTTCAAGGTAAACTTCTTTGATATGCTCAATTTCAATTTCAGTAATAAATGAGGTTTTAGAATCAAATTTATACCCAAACAATAACACTTGTCTATGCACATCAAGACTTCCGTTATAGTTTGTGTTTTTAGCCATGGGTTGATTGAAATGGACTTCACCGTAGGCAGCCATTAGTAAGTTGCCATCCTTGCTGTCTATTAGGGTTTGAGCAGAATTTTTAAGTTGAATTTTACTGCTATCTATTGTTTGTGCATAGCTATTAACTGTTGTAATTAATGACAGAATTAAAATGATTTTTTGCATGATTTTAAATTGTTAGAGCAAATCTATTTTTATTTAGATTAAATAAAAATAGAATAAATAAATTAATGATTGTTTTTACAATTTAGTGACTACAGTCCATATCAGTTTCAACAGGAAATCTCTATATTCGTAAATCAATCTTAGGTGGTAATGTTGGCTACAATTCAAGTTCTTAAGCGTCGAATGTATTTTTTCGTTTTCTTAATACATCTCATATTTTCATTGAATGCTCAAAATTTACTTTCTAACTATTCGGTTGATTGGGGGGATAAAGGTTTACATTTTAATGTTGTGAAAGTGGAGCACCTTGGCATTAGTAAAGTTGAATCTCCGGATTTCATAAGGAATTATTTGAAGCTATCTAAAGAAAGCTCATTGACTCATAAATTTAATAATGTAGAAAGTTCAGAGGCTGTTCGATTTATTCATAAAATAAATGGTCATACGATACTTGGGAGTGAGGTAGTAGCAAAATTTAAAGGAGAAGTTCTCACCGGGTTTAATGGAATTATTTATAACCCACTTGTCAGTTTACCAAGTATTGATTCTGAATCAGCCAAGCAGATAGCTATCTCTGTTTCTGGAGGAAAGATATTTAACTGGCAAGTTGAGGATGAAGAAGCGATGATTAAATTGTGGACAGAAGATAGTCTGGCTACTTATGATCCTATACCAGAATTGATATATGTCCCAAAAGATTTAAATTTTTCAAATGAATTTAGTTTATGCTTTGGATTTGAAATCAATGCGATTGAACCCCTGATTAAAAAGAATATTTATATTAATGCTCTAACTGGAGAGGTATGGGCAATTGAGGATTTAATCCATGTAGTAGAAGTTAAAGGAACAGCGAATACCAAGTATAGAGGAGTCCGATTGATACAGACAGATAGTACAAGCCCGACTAATTTTAGGTTGCGTGAATCTGGAAGAGGTAAGGGAATTGAAACGTATAATATGCAGAAGGGAACTTCTTATGGTGCGGCGGTAGATTTCTTGGATACCGATAATTATTGGAATAATTACAATGCAAATCAAGATGAAGTTGCTACTGATGCTCACTTTGGTGCTGAGGTTACCTATGATTATTTTTATAAGAATTTTGGCAGAAACAGCTTTGATGGAAATGGAGCAAAAATTAGAAGCTATATCCACTATAGATCAAATTATGTAAATGCATTTTGGAATGGTTATGTCATGACTTATGGTGATGGTAATGGGACTACATGGTCACCCTTAACTAGTGTCGATATTTGCGGTCATGAAGTTACTCATGCTGTTACTACAAATAGTGCTGGACTTATCTATCGCTATGAGAGTGGAGCTTTGAATGAATCGTTCAGTGATATTTTTGGAAATGCCATTGAGTTTTATGCAGATTCTACTCAGTTTGATTGGGGGATGGGAGAGGATATTACTTCTTCAGGAAAGGGTATCCGAAACATGGCAAGCCCTAATGATTTTAGAGATCCAGATACGTACAAAGGAACATACTGGCATACGGCACCATCAGATAACGGAGGTGTTCATGTGAATAGTGGGGTGCAGAACTATTGGTTTTATCTTTTAACAAAAGGAGTTTCAGGAACGAATGATAATGGAGATACATTTCAAGTTGACAGTATCGGAATAAAAAAAGCACAACAAATCGCTTTTCGAAATCTCACGACTTATTTGACACCATCATCTAATTTTCAAGAGGCACGATATTATGCAATTCAATCTGCGGCAGATCTTTATGGGGAATGCAGTAACGAGGTAATCGCTACCACCAATGCATGGTATGCTGTGGGTGTTGGTCCCAAATATGATAGCTCATCTATTACTGTAGATTTTAGTGCTGATACCTTGTTTTGTTTTTCTAATGATATAGTTCTATTTAGGAATGAATCGGTAAATACAAAAAGTTATTCTTGGACTTTTGGTGACGGTAAAAGTTCTACATCAAAAAATCCAAACCATGTCTATGGAGCTCAAGGCAAATACACCGTAAAATTAGTTGCTGAAGGGTGCTTTCTCGGAGTGAAAGATTCAACAGAAAAAGTAGCCTACATCGAGATTGATTCTATACGAGACATTTGTAATGCGTCACTTCCTATTGCTGGCAAATGGACTACCTATTCTGTTTGTAAAGGTTTTGTATATGATCACGGAGGTGAATCCAATTATTTTAATCTTACTCGAGATACGGTTACATTAGACTTTGGTGATAGCGACAGTGCGTTCATAACATTTACCGAATTCGCATATGAAGAGGGTTTTGATTCGCTGTACATCTATAACGGACCTAATAGCTCTTATCCTCTTATTGGAGGATTTACGGCGGATTCTATACCAAATGGAGGCAAGCCTATAAAAATTGACTCAGGTGCTATTACATTGAGACATTTCTCGGATCAATTAGCAACGTTATCAGGTTACAAAGCAGAATTTGAAGCATTTCGTCCAAGCTTGAGTTTGAAACTCACACCGGATACTACAGTTTGTTATAATCAAGACATTTGGCTTGTCGCAGAGGGGAGTGGGGGAAGCTCTGTCGATTACAGTTTTACATGGAATGGAGTTCTAGGCAAAGACAGTTTACTCGTAAATTTCACAAACGATACAACAGTATACCTTCGATTTGGGGATGATTGTATGCAAGAATTTATATATGACTCTATCGTTATCAAGGTATTAGATCCTCTCAAAATTGTTCCTTTGACAGATACCACATTGTGTTTTTTGGAACCTGTTCAATTCAATGCCAATGCATCAGGAGGGCTGTCTAGTAACTACACATTCAAATGGTTGCCCTTTGATTTAGACACAAACAATTGGAGTGCTCAATTTAAAGATGATGAACTAATATCCGTTGTGGTTTCGGATGGTTGTACTCCCAAAAATGATACAACCACATTTAGTGTACTAGTCAGAGATTCATTATCGCATGTCCAACAATCACCTTCTTTAATTTGCCAAGGTGAAAGTGCAACTTTACAATTAAATCCGTCAGGAGGTTTATCAACCTATAATTACTCATTTTCAGATGGGAATGTATCGGGGAATTCTTCTTCTGTTAGCTGGACAGTTAATCCAGTTGGTGCAAGACAACACCAATATTGGATATCATACACAGATCAATGTACGTCCACTAATGATACGGCGTTCTATACCATTACGGTTAGCGATTCTCTAAGTATTGACCTTACAAAAGATACGATGATTTGCGATGGTCAATCTCTCACGCTAAAAACGACAGCTACTGGAGGCAACCCATTGGGATATCAATATGATTGGGGTAGAGGTAAGACCAATATGGATTCGATGGTTGTTAGTCCTCCAATGAATATGAGTTATCAAGTAACATTGTCCGATGGCTGTAGTGTTTATGAACCAAAAGCTATTGTGAATGTCTCATTGCGTGGTGAGTTGAAGGTATCGATAATCGGTAATGACACGGCTTGCTATGGTGAAATCATAACCTACCAAGCAGTAGTTTCAGGAGGTGATCCTGTGAGCTATACATATAAATGGAACTACGGAGCTGGAGATGCTCAAGATTACACATTCCCTATTTTGTTTTCGAACCAGAAAGTCTTAGTTGTGGTTGATGATGGATGTAGTCCGAGTATAGCTAGAGATTCTGTTTATGTTGCGGTAAGACCTCAATTAAACATAGATTTACCTACCGATATCGAAATCTGTATAGGAGAATCCTATGATCTTTTACCGTCCGTCTCAGGTGGTATATCTACTAATTATCAATTTACATGGAACAATGGTTTGGGTACTGGTCCAAACAAGACGGTCACTCCTTTAGCTACAACGACCTATGTGGTTACGTTAACGGATAATTGTAGTCAGCCTGTGATTGGTAAATCTAGAATTGTTGTCAACCCAATACCAGCAGTTGACTTTGATGTAAGTCCTAATCCAAGTTGTGTAGATAATGCAGTTAATTTTACTAATCTCACCAATACTGGAGAACGAAGTAAATATAAATGGTATTTTGGAGATGGAAATACAAGTAATAGAGAAAATACGACACATAGTTATAGTTCAGATCGGTTGTATTCTGTTCAATTGGTGGTGACCAACGAATATGACTGTATGGATTCACTGTTAAAAATCGACGAGTTAGAAATTGTTCCGAAACCGTCAGCCGGTTTTACTCACACTCCAGATATGGCCAATTTTTATAAACCAGATTTTGTGTTTACCAATACATCGTTGGATGCAACAAATTATACCTGGGATTTTGGTGATGGAGTATCAAGCTCCGGATTTGGTGCTACACACAGCTATGCTGATACTGGATTTTATGTGGTTACACTCACTGCTAAGAATGATTTGGGTTGTATAGATGTGTTTACGAAAGTGTTGCAAGTTGAAGATGCTTTTAGGTTGTTTACGCCTAACGCTTTCAGTCCAAATGATGATAATACCAATGATTTATTTTCAATCAAATCTAGAGGAGTTAAAGAATTTAGTATCATGATTTTTAATCGATGGGGAGAGATTCTTTTCAAATCATCAGATATCAAAGATTCTTGGGATGGAACATTCAATGGAGATATGGTACAAGAGGGTATATATTATTATACCGTATTTGGCAAAGATTACAAAAACGAGGTATTCCAAGCAAAAGGAGAAATCATGCTTTTGAGGTAGTTACTTCCCAATACAAAATCGAGTAAAGATAGAATCCAGTACTTCGTCGTTAGTAACCTCTCCTGTGATTAGTCCTAGTTGATACAAGGTATTTCGAATATCAATGGCAATCAAGTCACTGGGGATTTCCTCATCAATTCCAGTGATGATTTTTTGAAGCAATACCGAACTCTTACTCAATGCATCGGCATGACGTGCATTATTCACCAAGGTTTCATTGCCATATTCATATTGGCTTGCAATTTTTAATAATTCATCCAACAACGGGTCAATATTTTTTATTTTTGCCGAAATGAATAGGGTGTTTTCTGGCCAATCTTTAGTGTTGTATGTTAGCTGGTCTGTCTTATTGGCGAGTATAATTAATCGTTGCGAAGGTGGTAGCTCTTCTAATTGAGATTCGAGTTCTGTTCGGCTGGTTGTTTGAGCATCAAAGAGATAGATGATTAAATCGGCTTTTTGAATACTCTCTTTGGCCTTACTTACCCCAATCTGCTCGATATTATCTGAACTATCCCTCAGTCCTGCCGTATCAATGAGTCGGAATTGGATTCCCTCTAGCGTAAAAATTTCTTCAATGGTATCCCGAGTTGTTCCTGCAACATCAGAAACAATTG
>JAKMFK010000062.1 GCA_022425465.1 Bacteroidia bacterium
GTTAATAATGTTGCTAGACCGATAAAAACGTTAGGTATTCTTGCTAGCTATAGCAAGTGCACCTAGATACAATTTGAACAACTTACTCAATACGCGAATAACCTTCCGAAATCCATGTAAAAAGCATTGCAACTAGTGCTCAAAGAAGCATGTACCTCTAGTTCGAGATTTTTGCGAAATCACTACCTATGACGTTTGTTCAAGGAGCATTGAAACGACTGGAAATGCTAAGATCTCAACCCGAGCATAAGGCTAATCTATGGAAAATTGTGAATGCGTTGCAAGGAGGCCTAAAAGCAGAAGGCTTTAATATCGGATCCACAACTTCATGTGTCACTCCTGTTATACTTAAAGGAAATGTTGCAGAGGCAACTCATCTAACTCATGATTTGAGAGAAAACTATAATATCTTTTGTTCGATTGTAGTTTATCCAGTTGTACCAAAAGATATGATAATGTTGAGGTTGATTCCTACAGCAGCCCATACATTAGAAGACGTTGACGAGACTATAAAAGCTTTCCAGGATATTAAAGGTAAATTATTGCAAGGAGAGTACAAAGCGGAAACCCTAGCTGCCTTTGATTGATAAGAAAGTTTTTAAAACAACTAACCGGATACCTTGAGGTATCAAATTTCGAGAGACTTGGCTTTTTTGCGTTAATATTTATCATATCAATAATATGTGCGTATCAGTTTTATATTCACAATTATTTTTACACTAAAACCCCTTATGTGGACTCCCAAAACTGCAAGAATTTATATCCAATAATAAATCGTTACTCGAGGAAAAAAGACTTATTCTGAAAAAACAAGATGATGTAACTGGCAAAAATCAGGTGGATGAGTTATTTTATCCAAACATTGAGAGTAAAGAGCAGCTAATTCATAAAGGGCTATCAAAAAGGGTAGTAAATAACATCATTAATTATCGAAATAAAGGTGGACGCTTTAAAATTAAGAAAGATTTAGTTCGATTGTACAGTCTATCTGAAATGGAATATCAAAAATTAAAACCATTTATTGCCTTACCTGATACATTAATTGTGAAATCGAACAAACATGTTTTGAATAGAAAACCAAAAAAATGGGCAATTTCTGTAAATATTTTTTTAGCAGATAGTTTGGAAAAATTAATTGGGATTGGCCCTGTTTTAGCCAAAAGAATAGTCACCTTTAGATCAAAACTAGGTGGTTTTTATTCACTGACTCAGTTGAATGAGGTCTATGGATTACCAGTAGAGACGATAGAAATAATACTACCTCATTTGATATTATATACGACACAAATAAAAAAAATCAAATTGAATGAGATGGGTGCTGATGAAATGGCTAAACATCCGTATCTGTCTAGTAATGAGGCTAAGGCGATTGTAAGCTATAGAAATCAACACGGAAAGTTTTTACAATTATCTACGTTAAAATCGTTACATATTTTTAGAGAGAAATCAATTAATCGTCTTTTGCCCTATTTTGACCTAAACTAATTTTCACTATAGCTGTTAGCTTGTTATAATTGCACCAAATACCAAAAATACGTTGAGATAGAACATGAATTTTGAACAATCAGAAACACAAACTTTAATTAGACAAACAGCAAGAGACTTTGCAGAAAAAAATATTCGTCCTTTTGTCATGGAATGGGATGAGAGCCAACATTTTCCTAGAGAATTATTTAAAAAAATGGGTGACCAAGGTTTTATGGGAATATTGGTTCCTGAAGAATATGGAGGCTCTGGACTTGGATATTTTGAATATTCTGCTGTTGTGGATGAGATTGCACAAGTGTGTGGTTCAATAGGACTTTCAACGGCTGCTCATAATTCATTGTGTACAGGTCATATCCTCTATTTTGCAAATGAGAATCAAAAACGTAAATATCTTCCAAAATTGAGTTCCGGAGAATTCATAGGTGCATGGGGGCTTACAGAACCCAATACAGGTAGTGATGCTATGCGAATGAAAACGGTTGCCAAAAAAGTAGATGGAGGATGGATAATCAATGGAACAAAAAATTGGATTACCCACGGCATAACTGGTGATGTGGCAGTAGTGCTTGCCAGAACAGGAGAATTATTGGATAGCCGAGGTATTTCTGCGTTTATTATTGATAGAGGAACTCCTGGATTTTCTGGAGGGAAAAAAGAGAACAAGTTGGGTATGAGAGCTTCAGAAACAGCCGAAATGATTTTTGAAGACTGTTTCGTGCCAGACTCTGCACTGCTAGGTGAAGAAGGGCAGGGGTTTATCCAAGCTATGAAGATTTTAGATGGTGGTAGAATATCAATTGCTGCGTTATCCCTTGGTATTGCAAAGGGGGCTTACAAAGCAGCATTGAGTTACAGCAAAGAGCGTGAGCAATTTGGCAAACCCATTTCAAGTTTTCAGGCGATAAGCTTCAAATTAGCCGATATGGCTACTCAAATAGAAGCAGCTCAATTGTTGATTGATCAATCATGTCATTTAAAAAATGAAGGACTTCCAATGACAAAAGAGAGTGCAATGGCTAAGTATTATGCGTCAGAGGTCTCCGTACAAGTGAGTACAGAAGCAATTCAAATTTTTGGAGGTTATGGGTACACCAAAGATTTTCCGGTAGAAAAATTCTATCGAGATTCCAAGCTATGTACCATTGGAGAGGGAACTTCAGAAATACAAAAGCTCGTTATTTCGAGACATATCCTTAAATAGTAGTTGATATTTTAAAATAAACACTAAATTTGCAGACCTTTTTATAAAAAATGTTATTAATAAATCTAAAAGAAAACGACACTATAGATAAAGCTTTAAAAAAGTACAAGAAAAAGTTTGAAAAAACAGGTGTTGTTAAAGAGTTAAGAGAGAGACAGCAGTTCATTAAACCTTCAGTTAAGCGCAGAAAGCAATTAATTAAGGCTAGGTATAAGCAGTTCTTGAATAACCCAAAGTAATTCCTAACTAAAGACAGTAAAACTCGTCCCTTTTTTGTATATTGTGCACTAAATGACTGGTGCCTCACGAATCATAGTATATAAATATCACGATTACATTCTAAAAAATCGGAACTACTCAATCCATACCGTTCAGTCATATATTACAGATATCAAACAATACCTAGATTATTTAGAAGATTCTAGTGTAGGCTATATTCCAGATTCTAAGTCTCTGCGAAAGTGGGTTCGGTCGTTAATGGTGAATGAAATATCTGAAAAATCCATACATAGAAAAGTGAGTGCAGTCAAATCGTTTGCAGATTATTTATTTGTATCTGATGAGATTGATAATGAGATTGCTCTGGAAATTCAACTACCTAAGTTAAAAAAACGAATCCCCACCTATGTTAAAGAACGGGAGATTAATCAAGTTTTAGATAGTTATGAGTTGGATGTAGATAATTATCCGTCATCATTAGAGTTCATTATCTTCTCAAGTTTTTACCATACAGGGATGAGGCGTTCTGAATTAATTTCATTAAAGGAATCAAATTTATCAATTGATAACAAGGAATTGAAGGTGCTAGGGAAAGGTCAAAAGGAGCGAATTATTCCTTTGAGTAACGAAATTGTTCAACAATTAGAACGATTTTTAGAATTTAAAAAATCAAATCAGATTAAATCAGATTATGTTTTCTGTGATCCTAAAGGAGCCCAATTGAAAGAAAAATGGGTTTATCAAGTTGTGAAAAATATATTGGATCAGACATTTTCAGACAAAAAGAGTCCACATGTATTAAGACACAGCTTTGCTACTCATTTATTGCAAAATGGAGCAGATATGAATTCAATTAAAGAATTATTAGGTCATAGCAGTTTAGCAGCAACACAAATTTACGCACATAATGATATTTCACAATTAAAGAAAATATATAAGGATACTCATCCGTTTTCAGAATAGAAAAATTAAAGACAAAAACATATGAACACACAGATCCAAGCAATTCATTTCAAGGCAGACAAAAAATTAATTGAATTTATTGAAAAAAAATTAAGTAAATTAGATACATTTCATGATGGTATCATTGATGCTCAGGTGTTTTTAAAATTAGAGAATACCAATGTGAAAGAAAACAAGACTGTGGAGATTAAAGTTAATGTTCGTCAAACAAGTTTCATACAAACCGAAACATCCATATCTTATGAGGCTGCAACTGACCTAGCTGTTGATTCGCTAAAGACCCAAATAAAGCGACATAAAGGCAAAGTTGTAACCCACTAGTATACCATGAGTTGATGTATTTTATACAAACCTAAATTATTATTTAATTTTTAATCTAGAGGGTTTGTTTCATTGAACAAAATACTTACCTTTGCCGTCCTTAAAATAAGGAGGGTGGAGAAAAGTATAAAGTTCTTTGATATAACTCTCTGATTTTTAGCATATTGCCGCCTTAGCTCAGTTGGTAGAGCAGCTGATTTGTAATCAGCCGGTCGTTGGTTCGAGTCCAATAGGCGGCTCTTTTCTGGGGAGATACCAGAGCGGTCAAATGGGGCAGACTGTAAATCTGCTGCTTCGGCTACGTAGGTTCGAATCCTACTCTCCCCACTGATTTAAAAAGAAAAGGTAATATGTATGCGGGAGTAGCTCAGTTGGTAGAGCGACAGCCTTCCAAGCTGTAGGGCGCGGGTTCGAGCCTCGTCTCCCGCTCTGTGCTCTAGTGCGAAAGCCCTTGAGTATTGTGAAGCTGGCTTCACACATTTGAGTTAGTGTTGAGAATTTCTCACGCCTCATTGTTCTGCTCCATATAGGACACTGTTTGTTTAACAAAACAAGCCGACGTAGCTCAGGGGTAGAGCGTTTCCTTGGTAAGGAAGAGGTCGTGGGTTCAATTCCCATCGTTGGCTCGCATTTATTTAAAAAGAAAGAAAGAATAATTAAATTTTATCATGTCAAAAGCAACATTTGATCGTTCGAAAGAACACGTAAACATTGGAACTATCGGGCACGTAGATCACGGTAAAACTACCTTGACAGCAGCGATTAGTTCTGTCCTCTCTAATCAAGGATTAGCTGAGAAAACAGATTTCGGTACTATTGATTCTGCTCCAGAGGAGAAGGAAAGAGGTATCACTATTAATACTGCTCACATCGAGTACCAAACAGACGCAAGACACTACGCTCACGTTGATTGTCCTGGTCACGCCGACTACGTTAAAAACATGGTTACTGGTGCTGCTCAAATGGATGGTGCTATTCTTGTAGTAGCAGCAACTGATGGTCCTATGCCACAAACAAAAGAGCACATCCTTCTTGCAAGACAAGTTGGTGTACCTAGACTAGTTGTGTTTATGAACAAAGTTGATATGGTTGACGATGAGGAATTATTAGAGCTTGTTGAAATCGAAATTAGAGAACTTTTAGGTTTCTATGAATTTGATGAAGATAATACTCCAATCATCCAAGGTTCTGCACTAGGTGCATTGAATGGAGATGACAAGTGGGTAGCAACTGTTCAAGAATTAATGAACGCTGTTGATACTTGGATTCCTGTTCCACCACGTTTGACTGACCAACCATTCTTGATGCCTGTTGAGGACGTTTTCTCGATTACAGGTAGAGGAACAGTTGCGACTGGAAGAATTGAAAGAGGTATCATCAATGTTGGTGATGCAGTAGACATCGTTGGTATGGGTGCTGAAGACTTAAATTCAACTTGTACTGGTGTTGAGATGTTTAGAAAGCTTCTTGATCAAGGACAAGCTGGTGATAATGCTGGTATTCTATTGAGAGGTATCGAAAAGACTGATATCAGAAGAGGAATGGTAATCATTGCTCCTGGATCAGTTAAGCCTCACACTAAGTTTAAAGCTGAAATATATGTACTTTCAAAAGAAGAAGGTGGTAGACATACACCATTCTTCAACAAGTATCGTCCTCAGTTCTACTTCAGAACAACTGACGTTACTGGAGAAATCAAACTTCCAGATGGTACAGAAATGGTAATGCCTGGTGATAACGTAAGTATCACAGTTGAATTAATTAATGCAGTAGCAATGGAGAAAGGATTGAAATTCGCTATCCGTGAGGGTGGTAGAACAGTAGGTGCTGGTCAGGTTACTGAAATTACCGAGTAATACAATTTATAAATAATAAGGCACAAACGGGTGTAGCTCAGCTGGCCAGAGCACTGGTCTCCAAAACCAGGTGTCGGGAGTTCGAATCTCTCCACCCGTGCAAAAAGACATAATTATGAGTAAGATAGTAGAAATTTGGAAGGCTACCACGGACGAGTTAATCAACAAAGTAACTTGGCCTTCGTGGGAAGAGTTAAGAAGTAGTACATCGATTGTACTGATTGCGTCTATCTTATTTGCTTTGGTTATATTATTGATTGACAAAGCTTTTGGCGGAGTCATGGATATACTTTATAGTCTTTTACAATAAAAATGGATACAATCGAAAAGACTCAAGAGGATTTTAAGTGGTACGTTGTTCGTGCTATAAGTGGTTCTGAAAAGAAAGTAAAAGCCATTATTGAATCTGAGTTGGCATATGCCAAGCTGACAAAGTATGTTCCTGAAATTCTTATACCTACTCAAAAGGTGTATGAGATAAAGAATGGTAAAAAGACATCCAAAGAAAAAAGTTATTTCCCTGGTTACATACTGATTCACGCTAATTTAGTTGGAGAAGTTGTGCCAACAATTCGTGCTGTAAATGGTGTAGTTGGGTTTCTTGGACAAGATGGCGAGCCAGTCCCAATGAGACAGACAGAGGTTAATCGAATCTTTGGTCAAGTGGATGAAGGTAACCAAGAAGGTGAAAGTGCACTTAACCCATATATTGTTGGTGAATTTGTGAAAGTCACCGATGGACCTTTTAGTGGTTTCAGTGGTGTGATTGAGGAAGTAAATGAAGACAAGAAAAAACTTAAGGTTATGGTGAAAATTTTCGGTAGAAAAACACCATTAGAGTTAAATTATATACAAGTAGAAAAAGAATAAGCTTTATGGCAAAGCAAATAAAAGGTTTCGTAAAATTACAAGTTCGAGGTGGAGCAGCTAATCCTGCACCTCCAGTTGGTCCAGCACTTGGTGCTAAGGGAGTTAATATCATGGATTTCTGTAAGCAATTCAATGGCAGAACACAAGACAAGGCAGGTAAAGTTTTACCTGTAGTAATTACAGTTTATCAGGATAGCTCTTTTGACTTTATTATAAAGACACCACCTGCAGCTGCTCAATTATTAGAGGTTGCTAAAAAGAAGAGTGGATCTGCTGAACCAAATAGAGAAAAGGTTGCAAAGGTTACTTGGGATCAAGTAAAAGCCATTGCTGAAGACAAGATGGCTGACTTGAATGCAATGACTACTGCATCTGCAATGAAAATGGTTGCAGGTACTGCAAGAAGCATGGGTATTACTGTTACCGGACAGTTTCCGGAAGATAATTAATATTATCGATTATAAACAATGGGAAAAATTACAAAGAAAAGAAAAGAAGCTTTGTCTTTATACGACAAAGACGCTATTTACAGTCTTACAGAGGCTTGTGAAATAGTCAAGAAAATTACAAAAACAAAGTTTGACTCGTCTGTCGACCTAGATGTAAAATTGGGTGTGGATCCACGTCAGGCCAACCAAATGGTAAGGGGAACAGCTTCATTACCTCATGGTATTGGTAAGGAAGTGCGAGTTCTTGCATTGGTTACTCCAGATAAAGAGGAGGAAGCTAAAGCTGCTGGTGCTGACTTTGTGGGCTTAGACGAGTATGTTACTAAAATTGAAGGTGGATGGTTAGACATTGACGTTATTATAACCATGCCTGCTGTTATGGGTAAAATTGGTAGATTAGGTCGAGTTTTAGGACCTAGAAATTTGATGCCTAACCCAAAAAGTGGAACGGTTACCATGGATATTGGTAAAGCAGTTAAAGAAATCAAAGCAGGTAAAATTGATTTCAAGGTTGACAAAACAGGTATTATTCACACTTCAATTGGCAAAGCATCTTTTGAGGCTGATAAGATTTATGATAATGCCAAAGAACTTATCGATACCCTAAATCGATTAAAGCCTAGTTCAGCGAAAGGAACTTATTTTCAGAGTGTAACCGTATCAAGTACCATGAGCCCAGGGGTGAAGGTAGATACAAAAACATTAATTGTTTAACCATCTAGAAAGTACAGTAATGAATAAAAACGAAAAAAATAATATTATAGATGAGTTAGCAGTAAATCTTAAAGAATATCAGTATGTATATGTAACTGATAGTTCTAATTTATCTGCAAATTCGAATAACGACTTACGGAAGTTGTTACATAAAAATGGCGTCAAAATGCAGGTTATTAAAAACACATTTGTTCACAAAGCTCTTGAGCGGAGTGAAACAGAATGGGGTGACCTAAAAGACACATTGGTAGGTACAACTGCACTCTTATTTGCTTCCAACCCAAAAGCTCCTGCTATCGCTATAAAAGAGTTTCGTAAAAATAGTGATAGACCGTTACTAAAAGGGGCTTACATCGACTCGGATATCTTTATCGGTGACGATCAATTAGGTACATTAATTGATCTTAAAACGAGAGAGGAACTTGTCGGAGAAATTATCGGATTGCTACGCTCTCCCGCAAACAATGTTATTTCTTCACTTCAATCTGGAGGAAATACAATTGCAGGCTTAGTAAAAGCATTATCTGAACGAGAAAATTAATTATTAAAAAACAACAAAACAAAAACAACAATGGCTGACATTAAAAAATTAGCAGAAGAATTGGTTAATCTTTCAGTGAAAGATGTAAACGAATTAGCAACTGTACTTAAAGACGAGTATGGTATTGAGCCAGCAGCAGCGGCAGTAGCAGTTGCAGCAGGACCAGCAGCAGGTGGTGATGCAGGAGGCGGTGAAGAAAAATCAGAATTCACTGTATTGCTTAAATCTGCAGGAGCTTCTAAGTTAAACGTAGTTAAAGCTGTAAAGACTTTGACTGGTCTTGGACTTAAAGAAGCAAAAGAATTAGTAGACTCAGCTCCAAAGGAAATTAAAGAGAATGTTTCTAAAGATGAAGCAGATGCACTTAAAACAGCCTTAGAAGAAGCAGGAGCTGAAGTTGAGCTTAAATAATTTTTAAAAACAATGCGTTCGAAAGACCCCTGTTTTCAGTGGGTCTTTTGGCGTTTTTATAATTTTCTATTCCATTAACACCAAAAAATTACAACACCTTGTCATCAAAATATAACGAAAGAATAAATTTTGGGAAGATTGCTAAGGTAATCGATTACCCAGATTTCTTGGATGTTCAGTTGAAATCCTTTCAGGAGTTTTTCCAATTGCAGACATCTTCGGAAGACAGAAAATTTGAGGGATTGTTCAAAGTTTTTAGTGAAAACTTTCCAATCACTGATACACGTAACATATTCGTACTTGAATTTTTAGACTACTTTGTTGACCCGCCAAGATACACCATACAAGAGTGTATCGAGCGTGGTCTTACCTACGCCGTTCCTCTCAAGGCTAAATTAAAACTTAGCTGTAATGACGTGGAACACGAGGATTTTGAAACCGTAGTTCAAGATGTCTATTTGGGTACACTCCCATACATGTCACCAACAGGTTCTTTTATAATCAATGGTGCTGAACGTGTAATTGTATCTCAACTCCATCGTTCACCAGGTGTATTTTTTGGTCAATCTTACCACACCAACGGAACTAAATTATATTCTGCGAGAATCATTCCATTCAAAGGAAGTTGGATTGAGTTCGCTACTGACGTAAATAACGTTATGTATGCTTACATTGATCGAAAAAAGAAATTCCCAGTAACTACATTGTTAAGAGCAATTGGATACGAAACCGATAAAGATATTTTAGATTTATTCGGACTTGCCGAAGATGTAAAAGTTACCAAAACTGGTCTCAAGAAAGTTTTAGGTAGAAGGTTAGCAGCAAGAGTTCTTCGTTCTTGGATCGAGGATTTCGTAGATGAAGACACAGGAGAAGTAGTTTCTATTGAACGTAATGAAGTTGTAATAGAAAGGGATACTGTACTGGAAGAAGAACATCTTGCTGAAATACTTGAGTCAGGTGTAAAAACCATTATATTAAGTAAAGAGAATGATGATAAAAATGATTTTCAAATTATTCTCAATACGCTTCAAAAAGATACTTCGAACTCCGGAAAAGAAGCAGTTGAACATATTTACCGTCAGTTAAGAAATACGGATCCACCTGATGAAGAAACAGCTCGTGGAATCATTGAAAGATTATTCTTCTCTGACAAAAGATATGACTTAGGAGAAGTAGGGAGATATCGGATTAACAAAAAATTAGAGTTAGACATTGACAGTAATAATCGTGTATTAACTAACCAAGATATCATTTCTATTATTCAATATCTTATTGAGCTTGTTAATTCAAGAACAGATGTGGATGATATCGATCACTTAAGTAACAGAAGAGTTAGAACCGTTGGAGAGCAGTTATATAATCAATTTGGTGTAGGACTTGCAAGAATGGCAAGAACTATTCGTGAACGAATGAATATTCGTGACAACGAGGTATTTACTCCAACTGATTTAGTAAATGCAAGAACTCTATCCTCAGTAATTAACTCATTCTTTGGAACAAACCAATTATCTCAGTTTATGGATCAAACGAATCCTTTGGCTGAGGTGACTCACAAAAGAAGAATGTCTGCCTTGGGACCTGGTGGTCTTTCAAGAGAAAGAGCAGGTTTTGAGGTAAGGGATGTTCACTATACCCACTATGGTCGTTTATGTACGATTGAAACACCTGAGGGGCCAAATATTGGTCTTATTTCATCACTTTGTGTTCATGCTAAAATTAACAATCTTGGTTTTATTGAAACACCATACAGAAAGGTTGAGAAAGGTAGAGTTAAGATTGAAGAAGATGTTGTTTATCTAAGTGCTGAAGAAGAAGACGAACATATCATTGCACAAGCAAATTCACCTTTTGACAAAAAAGGAGTGTTGCAAAATGATTTGGTAAAAGCCCGTTTTGAAGGTGATTTCCCGATTGAAGATAAGAGTAAAATTGATTATATGGACGTTGCTCCTAATCAAATTGTTTCTATCGCTGCATCATTAATTCCATTTCTTGAACACGATGATGCTAACCGTGCTCTGATGGGATCAAACATGCAACGTCAGGCTGTTCCAATTATGAATCCTGAAGCTCCTATTGTAGGTACAGGTCTTG
>JAKMFK010000308.1 GCA_022425465.1 Bacteroidia bacterium
ATGAAATGGGCCGGTTATAATCAAAAAGAATATTCTTTGATTGGAGGAGCCTACGGTTTATTTATTCAGACTGGAGTTGAAATTCTTGATGGGTTCTCAAAAGAATGGGGAGCAAGTCCTGGTGATATGACAGCCAATATAATTGGAACTGGTATGGCTATTTCTCAAAGCCTCTACTGGGATGAGCAGCGTTTTATTATGAAGTTTTCTTTCTCCTCTTCTAATTATTCAAAATACCGTCCAAATGTACTTGGAAATAGCAACCTAGAGAGATTAATTAAAGATTATAACGGACAAACGTATTGGATAAGTTGTAATGTAAATTCTTTTTTACCTGAACGTAAATGGCCAGATTGGCTCAACTTTGCTGTTGGTTATGGTGCTGAAGGAATGGTTGGTGGTAACGATAATATTTTTGAAAGTAACGGAATAACCTACGATTACTCACATATCAATCGTAATCGGCAGTTTTATCTATCTCCTGATATCGATCTATCTAAGATTAAGACGAATAAGAAACTTTTGCGTGGTATTTTGATTGTTTTTAATAGCTTAAAATTTCCTATGCCAGCGATTGAATATAAGACTGAAACTGGCTTTAAAGGCCATTGGATCAAGTTCTAAATTAGAGCTTTCTTAAATCTGCACCGTGTTTTCTTCTGTCGTCAAAAACCATTTTATAACGTCGCCAAACCCCCTTTTCAAATCTGAGGTAATCGTAGGTACCATCTGGCACATAGTTTTGATAGACTCCTTTCATCATAGGATTAATAGGAACTAGGTTGGCAAATACAATGGCTTCTTCGTGATCGTCATACCTGCATAACATGGCGGCACGGTCATTAAAATCAAAAATTATTCGCGACTGAAGATCTCCATCAAAATCAAAAATTTCCTCACCAAAATTAGGCTTCCCCTCATTATCAAACCACAACACATCAATTACCTTCCTGTTAGTCTTCGCATCTTGTCCATCCCAACCAAAGGTAATATAATAATCTTTCTTCTTCCAACGATAATGATGAATCTGATAAATGAGACCACCCATCCAATGGCGATTATCAAACTGCCCATAAATTACATTTCGATTGTAGTCCGAACTATCATATAATCCATATAATTCAAGGCTATCTGGGTTATTCATTTGAATAGCTCCAAAATACATATACTTTCCACTATCCAAAAGTAAATTCCAAGTAAAGACTCTAAACTTATCGTCTTCTGAGGTAATACTTGAAACTGTTTTTAATAAATCAAAGTCATAATCAAAGGAGTTAGGAATTTGGAGTGCTGTTTTCAAGGTTTCAATGAAGTAATAACAACTTGTGATTCGTTCAACTTTATCAGAACCATTGATGATATTATAACTTAAACCCTCTAATTGATATTCATAATTTCGAATAGAATCGATATAAGTGGAGTCTGATTTTGACACTTTTACTCGTTGTCCAAAACTTGAAAAAGTGGAAATTAACAGAAAAATAAAATACAGATAGGACTTCATTCTTTATTTAAAACTCTATATATCAAACAATTAGTGTGAGGTTTTTTAAATATTCTTAATGACCATAGCACTTGCACCGCCTCCACCATTACAAATTGCAGCAGCTCCTATATTACCCCTATTTTGTTTTAGTACATGCAACAAGGTCACAACAATTCTAGCACCAGAAGCACCCAGAGGATGTCCCATAGATACCGCTCCCCCATTGATATTTACTTTAGAAGCATTCAGATTTAGAAGTTTGTTATTAACTAATCCCACAACAGAAAATGCCTCATTCAATTCAAAGGCATCCACATCGTCTAAAGAACATTTTGCCCTTTCCAATGCGATTGGAAGTGCAACAGATGGAGCAGTAGTAAATAACTCAGGTTGATGAGAAGCATCAGCAAAGGATAAAACTTCTGCCATTGGCTCCAAACCTAGCTCTTGAACTTTTTCCTCGCTAGCAAGAATTATGCAAGCTGCACCATCATTGATTGTACTGGCATTAGCTGCAGTTACACTTCCATCCTTTTCAAAAACTGGTCGTAGATTAGGAATTTTGTCAAAATTTACATTTTTGTATTCTTCATCTTCAGTCATCATAATTGGATCACCTTTTCGTTGAGGAATAGCTACGGGAACAACCTCATCATTGAATCTTCCAGATGCCCATGATTCTGCTGTTTGTTTGTAGGAATTGATTGCAAAATTATCCTGTTCCTCTCTTGAAATATTATATTTTTTAGCCGTATGATCAGCTGCTGTTCCCATCATATACTGATTATACACATCACGCAAACCATCGTATGCAAGACCATCTACAGCCTTAAAATCGCCATACTTATGCCCTTTTCTTGAGTTAGGGATATAATGTGGTACTTGGCTCATGTTTTCCATACCTCCAGTAACAACAGTATCGTTATGACCCAACATAATGGATGAAGCACCCAATGCAATGGATTTCATACCACTAGCACATACTTTATTTACAGTTGTACAAGGGGTAGATTGTGGTAATCCAGCTAGAATAGCCGCCTGTCTTGCTGGAGCTTGACCAACTCCCGCTTGCAAAACATTACCAAAATAGACCTCATCTATATCAGAGGGGTTTAATTTAGATTTCGATAATGCACCTTTAATTGCAATTGAACCCAAATGAGGTGCAGAAATCTCACTTAACATACCATTAAAACTTCCCATAGGAGTTCTGACAGCAGCAACAATATATACTCGCTTCATATTGCTTGCGAAGATAATTGAATTACCTAATAGAATTAGAAAATTTGTTGTCTGACGCCAACTCGAACACCCGTCGAGTATTGATTCTGATGTACTGAATATGAATCAGAAAAGGTAGAGCTTAAATTGAACTTCATGTAAGGATTAAAAGTCAATTCGATACGTTCTGTAAGATTTTGGATTAAGCTAGCCCCAACGCTAATGCCCATGCCTTTATCCTTTATAATAGCATCATTATCCTTAAACCAATAATAATAGTCAGTATCAAAATCATATAATAGAGCATTTACCTGATAAACTTTTTGAAAATATGCCCCAAGATCAATAGCTATTTTAGCTTTATCAAATTTAGTAGTCGTGTACTGAACACCAAGAGGAATTTCGATGTATTTGTACTGGTTTGTGAAAGGAATATTTTTGGAATTTAATGAAGATTCTGTTGCTGCGTAGGCAGGTTTTCGATTGTGAAATTCAGCATAACAAAAGTTAGGATTTTCCTGATTAATAGTTGAAACCAGGATTTGCTCACCGTAGCCAGCAATATGAAATCCCGAATAAACACTATACTTTTCTCCAATTTGCTTACCAAAATCTAAGCCAAAGGAATATGCTGTTATTGCTTTATCTAGTGTATTTCTCTTTTCTTCTGTTAAACCCGTGGTATATACCCGATTTTGGTCTTCAGCAATTCCATTTACTTTATTAACATCAATATTAAATGTTCTATAGCTAAAAGCCGGAGAGAAATTAACACCCCAGTATAGCTTTCCTTGCTTAGGTACCATGTTCGGAGATATCAAACTTTCACTTTTTAGTCTATCAATGTATTTGGCATGAAAATCATTGTTAATTAATGGATTAATATCGATATGATCAATTCTATCAAGTGTACTAGCAATTTTTTCTATTGCAGATGAACTTGTCAAAATCTCTTGTTCAAAAACCTGTTTGATTATTTCAGTCTTTTTTGATTTTAAAATTGGTAAAATTGCTCCATCAAGTTCAGAGGATAATGAAACCTCAGTATCTTCAACTTCATCAACATAACTGCTATATATTTTTTGCTCATCAGGCTTATCGTCAGGAGTATCATCAGACGACCAAAGGCGACCAATATCAAGGCTAAACCCTTTAAACGCTTCACCAGTCACCCAAATATAAGTTTGAAAACCTAATAAACTCAAACCAACAGTAATTGCTGGAACCAACAGCAAACTCATACGAGTAGAGCTTTTATTATTGTTATTGATATCCTGCATTGAATTTAAAATTTACGCAAATTTATAGTTTTAAGCCCTTTTGAAAAGGAATTAAACATACTATGACAGAAATATGATTTTTAGTGAAATTAAGGTTGAAGTCTTGAGATAATCCAAGCATCTCCTTCTAGGGTATAGCGAATTCTATCATGCAATCGATTAGGTCTACCTTGCCAAAATTCAATTTCCTGAGGATTTACTGCAAAACCGCCCCAATATGGGGGTTTAGTTAATGGTTCTGATTCAAATTTTTTTTCTATTTCACTCAATTGTTTTTCAAGATCCTTTCTAGAATCAATAGGTTTACTCTGATTAGAAGCCCATGCTCCTATCTGGCTACTTCTCGGTCTTGACAAAAAATATTCCTCAGATTCTTCATGAGATATTTTTGAGACTTGACCACGAACAATTACTTGACGCTCAAGATTTACCCATGGAAATAAAAGAGAACAATGAGGGTTGTTCTGAAGTTGCTGTCCCTTAAGACTCTCATAATTGGTGTAAAATACAAACTCATTATTTCTGACATCTTTTAATAGCACTATTCTACTATCAGGTTTATCATTATCCACTGAAGATAGTACCATCGCGTTAGGCTCTATAATTTCAGAATTTAAAGCGTCTGTAAACCAATGTTGAAACTGAGTGAATGGATTATCTGAAATCTGATTCTCAGTGAGTTCTCCTTGGGTATAATTTTGTCTTAAATCTTTCACTATCTTCGAAATAGATTGGCCCCAGCTCGGAGTCCTTTCTTGTTGTTCATCGCTTTCATCATCTTCCGCATTTCTTCAAATTGCTTGACTAACTTGTTTACTTCAGCAGTTGAAGTTCCGCTTCCTAAAGCTATTCGTTTCTTTCTACTACCATCTAACACGTTTGGATTTTGTCTTTCATGGGCGGTCATACTTTGAATTATAGCTTCGACACCCTTAAAGCTATCATCATTGATATCCACATCTTTAATTGCTTTTCCTGCACCAGGTATCATCCCCATTAAATCCTTGATGTTGCCCATTTTTTTTATTTGATTAAGCTGCTTTAAAAAATCATCAAAATCAAATTGATTTTTTCGCATCTTCTTTTGAAGGGCAGCAGCCTCAGCCTGATCAAAGTTTTCTTGAGCTTTTTCAACAAACGACACGATATCACCCATTCCGAGGATCCTATTGGCCATTCTGTCTGGATGAAAAACATCCAAGGCTTCCATTTTTTCTCCAGTACTAACAAACTTGATAGGTTTATTGACTACTGATTTAATTGAAATAGCCGCACCACCACGCGTGTCACCATCTAATTTAGTAAGTACAACTCCATCAAAGTCTAACTTATCATTGAAAGCCTTTGCTGTATTTACAGCGTCCTGACCAGTCATAGAATCAACTACAAACAAAATCTCTTGTGGATTAAGCTCTTCTTTAAGACTACCAATCTCATTCATCATGGCCTCATCGACACTTAATCGACCTGCTGTATCAACAATAACAACATTGTTTTGATGAGCCTTAGCGTGTTTTATGGCTTGCTTAGCAATATCTACAGGATTTTTACTTTCCTCATTTGAAAATACATTTACCCCTACTTGTTCTCCAAGTACTTTTATTTGATTTATAGCTGCAGGTCTATAAACATCACAGGCAACCAAGAGTGGGTTTCTTCCTTTACTTTTCAGGTAAGAGGATAGTTTCCCAGAGAATGTTGTCTTTCCTGAACCTTGAAGTCCAGCTATAAGGATTATTGACGGATTCCCAGATAAATTAATTGGTTTGGTTTCTCCACCCAAAAGTTCTTTGAGCTCATCATTAACTATTTTAGTCATTAACTGACCAGGGGAGACACTTGTTATAACATTTTGACCAATCGCTTCTGTTTTGATTTTATTAGTAAAATCTTTAGCAATTTTATAGCTAACGTCAGCATCTACTAAAGCTCTTCGAATTTCTTTAACAGATTCAGCTATATTTAACTCAGTAAGTTTTGCATGACCTTTTAAGGTTTTGAACGCACGATCTAATCGACTTGATAAATTATCAAACATATTCCTATTTGTGTTGCAAATTTATAGAATAGCAATTATCAGTCTTAATTTATTGAGATTTTTGTTATCTCAACAGAGTAACTGTGCCTTTTTCATTAAAAAACTTACCAACTAGTGATCTGGCTTATATTTTATATACATATACTCCTTGCGATATCCCATTCAAATAGAGAACCAGCTGGTGCATTGGTCACATAATACTTAATTACTTCAGGTGCACAAGCGTCTAACTTGTTGACTTTAATCTCAAAATTTGCACATTTTGCAAGCGATTGAACAGGAAATATATTGCAAATAATTAATAATAGGTAAAATATGGTTTTCAAAATTTTTATAGCACAAATGTAATCTCAAAGTTAAAGTATTAGAAGAGAAATATTTCTACATTTGCTGCACATGATAAAAAAATTACTTTTATATGTCATTTATGCATTCATCTTGATTGGATGCAACCAAGATGAAAAGCGATTGTCCTACGCAAAAGATTTATATCAACAAGCGTTGGCTAATAGTGATGCAAACACCGCAAAGTATGCATTAAATCAACTTGTATTATTAGATACCACTAATCTTGAATATCAAGATTCTCTATCCAGAATATACATGAAGTTGGGTAATTTTAAAGCTGGTTTAAAATATGCTGAAAATGTTTATTCATCTGGGAAAGCAGATGGTCAACTAAGAGAAAATATGGCGATTGCTTATCAACAAATTGGTGAAACAGAAAAAGCAAATGAATTTATAGAAAACCTTTTGCAAACTACAAATG
>JAKMFK010000025.1 GCA_022425465.1 Bacteroidia bacterium
TTTTGGATATGGGCTCTACTAGTTTGCCATTTATGTAATTAGCAATTTTCTTCATAAGTTGATTTAACAAAAATAATCAAGGAGTTGAGATCCGTATTTATTTTAAATTTTATAACTTTAAAGTGAACGTTGAAAACAAGCGATTGATTTGACTACACTTTAATAATATATAACAACAAATATCTGAAGCTATGAACTTATTTGTCTCCAACATCGATTTTAAAATTGATGAAAATGAACTAAAAGTATTTTTGAAAAATTTGGGAAACTAAAATCTCTTAAAATATTAACTGATCCAGACTCGGCTAAATCCTTGGGGTATGGATTTGTAAAAATGGGAAGTGAATACGAGGGACAAAAAGCCATTATTCGTCTAAATAATAAGCTATTTAGAAAGCGAAAGTTATCAGTGCAAGAGGCAACACCCAAACCTCCTAAGATTAATCCTAATGCAAAAGTTGAAGAGAATTACTCAACAACTAAAAACACAAAAATAACTGGAAAACTAAAGAGAAAGCGTTTAATCGTAGAAGGAGATTTTTAGGATTTAATTGTTCCCTCACATTCCCCAAAACCAATTCTTATATCACCCTTCTGACACCAAGCTCGAATCGTTACAGAATCGCCATCCTCCAAGAAAGTACGTTCTTTATTATTTTTCAGTTGTATGGGCTCTTTTCCTCCTTTACTGATTTCAATTAAACTACCATAACTATTGGCATCTCTACCAGAAATAGTTCCACTTGCCATCACATCGCCTACATTTACGTTGCATCCATTCACTGTATGGTGGGCTAGTTGTTGAGCCATGTTCCAATACATGAACTTAAAGTTACTTCGGCTAATGACGGTTTCTTCCTCTTCTTGTGGTGTGATCCCAACTTCTAATTGAATATCAAAGTTTTTATTTCCGTCGTACTGGAGGTAAGGTAAGACAGGAGGATCTTGTTTGATACTTTCACATCGAAATGGTTCAAGTGCCTCCATGGTAACAATCCATGGGGATATGGTACTAGCAAAATTTTTGCCTAGGAATGGTCCAAGCGGCACATATTCCCATCCTTGAATGTCTCTGGCACTCCAATCATTAAAAATGACTTTTCCGAAAATATGATCTTCTGCATCTTCTACAGCAATAGATTCGCCTAATTTGGTAGGAGAACCAATGATATATGCCATTTCTAATTCAATATCTAAACGCTTTGAATGTCCAAAAATGGGTTTTTCTTCTGAGGGAGGTTTCATTTGACCTTGAGGTCTTCGAATGGGTGTTCCACTAATCACAATACTACTAGCCCTTCCATGATAACCAACAGGGATGTGTCTCCAATTAGGAAGCAAAGGCTCACTATTCGGTCTGAATAATTTACCCAAGTTGGTGGCATGCTCTATACTGCTGTAAAAGTCTGTGTAATCTCCAATTTGAATGGGTAGACACATTTGAGTACTTTTTCTGTCAACAAGTATTTTGTCTTTATTTTCAAAAAGCTCACCTTGAGAGGTAAGTTCTGTGGTGATGAATGACCTGAGAGAGGACCACGCATCTTTCCCACAGGCTATAAAGTCATTTAGAACATCAGATTCAAAAACGTTGCTATTGAATTCCAAACTTTTAAATAGACCACATTTAGCAGCAGCATTTAAATCTATAATAGAATCTCCAATGGCTATTCCAGGAGTGGGCTTATTGTCTCTAATGAAAACTCCATAGGGGAGATTGTGAATGGTAAAATCGGAATTATTGGGGATGGTTATCCAGGTATTCATATGATTCGTATTTAAATTCGAAGGTAATAAACAGTTTGATTAATTAAGAACTCATCAAACAACAATATTGACAATTCTTCCAGGTACAACAATTACTTTTTTAGGTGGGCTCCCATCTAACCATTTTAATACAATTTCATTTTGTATTACCTGAGATTCAATATCTTCTTTACTCATATCAAGCGGGAATTCCATATTGGTTCGAGTTTTTCCGTTGATGGATATGGGGTACGCTTTGTTTTTTTCAATTACGTAAGACTCTTCAAAAACCGGCCATTGAGCATTCCCAATAAAGCCCTCATTCCCTGATAAGTTCCATAGTTCTTCTGTAATATGTGGTGCAAATGGATTTAATAGAATCAACAAATCTTTTAATATCGAACGGGATTTGCAGTTTTGGCTACTCAATTCGTTGACGCAAATCATAAATTGAGATACAGAAGTATTCAATGATAAGTTATCTATGTCTTCAGTTATTTTTTTAATGGTTTTGTGAAGTGTCTTTAGTGATTCTTGACTCGCTTTTGCTTCATCCCAACGGGGTTGATTATCCATATCAAAAAATAAAGACCATAATTTTTTTAGGAATCGGTGAGTTCCATCAATTCCTTTCGTACTCCATGGTTTACTATCTTGTATCGGACCAAGAAACATCTCGTAAAGTCGAAGTGTATCTGCTCCATATTCTTCACAAATTCTATCAGGGTTGACTACATTAAACTTCGATTTCGACATTTTTTCTACCTGTGATCGAAGTGTTATTTCCTTTTTCCCATCAAATAGTTCTTTCGAATTAATATCTGCAAATCGGCTATCTTTTTGTTGAAGTGCCTCGAACTTATTTTGTGTCAGAGTTCCATCTTTAGATACATATTCGATTGGTACATGAAGTTCTCGATTACCTGTATTGAGTAGTTGGCTCTCTCCCTGGATCATACCTTGATTGACGAGCTTTTTGAATGGTTCGTCAAATGTTAGATAACCTTTATCGAATAAGAATTTGGTCCAAAATCGACTGTAAAGTAAGTGCCCAGTTGCGTGTTCAGTCCCACCAATGTACAAGTCTACTTGATTCCAATAGGCTAGACTTTCTTTACTGGCAAATGTGTGCTCATTTTTAGGGTCCATGAATCGTATGAAGTACCAGCTACTACCCGCGTATCCAGGCATGGTATCGGTTTCTCTCTTTCCTGAGGAAGTGTTTACCCATTTGGTGTTGTGGGCAAGTGGACTTTCACCTGTTCCAGAAGGAGTATAGCTGTCTACGTCAGGAAGTTCTAACGGAAGGTCATGATCAACCGTAGGTATCCCATCTTTATAGATGATTGGAAATGGTTCTCCCCAATATCTTTGACGACTATATCCTGCATCCCTTAATTTGAATTGAATTTCTTTTTTACCAAAATTCCGTTCTTCGGCCAATTGTATGATGGCCTGAATACCCTCTTTTACATTTAGTCGGTCAAAGTTTTCACTGTTCATTAGAACGCCATCTTTGAGATCGTAACTTTTTTCAAGAACATTAATATCTTCTTTGGGGTCAGCTATAACTTGAATGATATCTAATCCAAATTTTTTGGCAAAGGCGTGGTCTCGTTCATCATGAGCTGGCACAGCCATAATTGCTCCTGTACCATAACCACTTAATACATATTCTGATATATAAATTGGGATTTCTTTATTGGTGAATGGATGTATTGCATGAGTACCTGTAAAAACACCAGATACAGATTTGTCTTTTTTTCGCTCTAATTCACTTTTGTTATTTGCAATTTTTACATAGGATTCAATGGCGTCTCTTTGTTTCGAAGTAGTAATGGATTCTACCATTGGATGATCAGGAGCTAAAACCATGAAAGTGCATCCAAAGATGGTATCTGGTCGGGTAGTAAAGACTTCTATATTTTGATTAGCATTTTTAGTATTGAACCTAAGTCTAGCACCGATACTTTTACCAATCCAATTTCGCTGGGTTTCTTTGATGCTGTCACTCCATTCAATTTGATTGAGTCCTGATAATAAGCGGTCAGCATAAGCTGTAATTCGGACGTACCATTGTTTCATTAACTTTTGAGTTACAGGAAAGCCTCCACGTTCAGATAATCCATCCTTTACCTCATCATTTGCCAAAACAGTACCCAATTCCTCACACCAGTTTACGGTGGTCTCCTTTTGGAATGCAAGTCGATAATTCTGTAAAATACCTTCTTTTTCATGGGCTGTTTTGTTTTCCCATTCAGAAGCGGTGAAT
Organism: Bacteroidia bacterium; assembly: GCA_022425465.1. Lineage (GTDB taxonomy): Bacteria > Bacteroidota > Bacteroidia > NS11-12g > UBA9320 > UBA9320. The sequence goes on from JAKMFK010000025.1 coordinate 4,019, forward strand.
GATGCTGTTTGATCTCCCTTGTGAACAACATTAATATTACCTTCAATTTCAAAAATAGAGATGAGAGAATCAATCCGCTCGGCTCGATCCGTTTTTTCATTATACCATGATTCAAAAAGTTGGATAAAAATCCATTGTGTCCATTTGTAATAGCTCGGGTCTGTAGTCTGGACTTCCCTTTCCCAATCGTAACTAAAACCAATTCGGTTAAGTTGTTCTTTGTATTTTTTTAAATTAATTTCTGTAGTAACTTTAGGATGTTGCCCTGTTTGAATAGCATATTGTTCTGCAGGTAGGCCAAAAGCATCAAACCCCATAGGGTGTAAAACATTATACCCATTTAGTCGTTTGTATCGGCTAACAATATCACTTGCGATATAACCCAGTGGGTGCCCTACATGTAATCCAGCTCCACTTGGATAAGGAAACATATCCAAGGCGTAAAATTTCGGTTTAGTTGAATCAATTTCAGATCGATAAATTTTGGATTCGGCCCACTTTGCCTGCCATTTGTCCTCGATAGATTGAAAATTGTAGGTACTCATAAATTTATGGATGCCACAAAAGTAAGAGAACTCCTAGCATTTGGAATTATTAAAAGTGGTATCAATACAATTTGATGTTATTTTTGTCAGTATAATTTAGTATTCGCAATACAAAACAACACGTTATGGCTAATAAAAAAAGTAGTAAAACTGAACCAACAACTCACTCAACTCAACAATTTGTTTTTAACAAGACAAACTATAAACTCATGCTTGCGGGGCTACTCACCATTATTATTGGATTTGTTTTGATGTATGGTAAGGAGGATATTTATGATTTTCGTAAGACTACATTAGCTCCAATTGTCGTAATCTTAGGATTCGTTATCGAGATTTTTGCGATAATGAAAAAACCAAAGTAATAATTAATGAGCATTTGGGAGTCTATTGTTCTTGGAATAATTCAGGGTTTAACCGAGTTTTTACCAGTAAGCAGTAGCGGTCACATCGAACTAGGTAAAGCAATTTTTGGCATTAATGAGGGTGAGGCGGGTCTTTTATTTACCGTTACCTTACATTTTGCTACAGCTTTGAGTACCATTATTGTTTTTAGAAAAGATATTCTTGAACTGATAAAGGGGATTATCCAATTCAAGTTGAATGATGAAACAAAATTCACAGCTTTCATTGTGCTTTCAATGATACCTGCAGTTCTTGTAGGGCTATTTTTTAAAGAACAAATTGACGGATTTTTTAGTAGTCATATTTTACTAGTAAGCATGATGTTAATTTTAACTGGAATTTTACTGTTTTTGTCTGATAAGCTGAGTAGCAAAGAGGGGTTAATGAATTTCAAAAACGCATTGTTATTAGGGATTGTTCAAGCCATTGCCATTTTGCCTGGAATAAGTAGAAGCGGAAGCACGATTGCAGTTGCAGTTTTGTTAGGTATAAATCGGGAACGAGCAGCTCGATTTAGTTTTTTAATGGTACTTCCCTTGATTTTTGGTGCTATGGCAAAAGAAATAATGGATTATTCCTCTTTAAATGCTAGTTCGTCGGGCTCAATATTTGATTTACCCGTTATTTTAGGATTTGTAGCAGCATTACTATCTGGAATTTTTGCATGTAAGTGGATGATCTCAATAGTTAAGAAAAGTAAGTTAGTTTATTTTGCTGTCTACTGTTGGATTGTCGGAATCGTTGGTTTGATCTATCAATTTCTTTAGTTAGAATAGACCAAAACCTAAATATACGTCTAATTCAGATTTTCATTTGGTATGAGTAGAATGGTGTCGATATTGGCATAACCTATTTCTCCTGTTCTAATGACTAGAAAAGTGAAATAACCACTCATACTTCCATAGTCTTCTGATATGGGACACCAAGACTGGTATGTGAAACTATCACCGGGGTTAATGATTGGTTTTTCTCCAATAACACCTTCACCTTCAACTTCACGTACACCTAAAACACCGTCAGTAATAAACCAATGTCTTCTAATTAGTTGGAGTTCTTCAATACTGTTGTTAAAAATGGTTACCTCATAACTAAACACATGTTGGGCACCAGGAACCTTACGATTCTTCTGATGTTGTGGGATCATATTTACCTTGATTTGATGATTTAAATCCAGCTTATTTTCCATCACTTTTAAAGTTTAGTACAAGTTAAACACATGATTCCCAATTATGTTGGTAGATAACTAACATCGTATAACTTTGTTATTTAAAGAACATGAGTGTTTCGTCATCTAATTTGATAAACAAAGCAGTAGAGCAACTCTCTCGTTTTCCAGGAGTAGGTAAAAAAAGTGCTTTACGAATGGCATTATTCCTTTTAAAAAGATCAGAAGGAGATACCATTGAGCTGAGCGATGCTTTGCTCAAGATGAGAACTCAAATTCAATATTGTGATCAGTGTTTTAATTTGAGTGATGCCCCCTTGTGTAATGTGTGTAGTTCTCCATCAAAAGATACGTCAATCGTTTGTATTGTCAAGGATTTTCAAGATGTAATAGCTATTGAGAATACAGGACAATACAATGGACTTTTTCATGTGTTGGGAGGCCTTATTTCCCCGGTAGATGGAGTTGGTCCAAGTGATGTTAAGATACCTGAATTATTGATCCGTGTCAAGGAGAATGACATCAAGGAAGCTGTAATTGCATTAAGTTCAACTTTGGAGGGTGATACAACCGAATATTACATTGCAAAAAAGCTTAGAGATTTGGGTGTACGTGTGAGTACGTTGTCTAAAGGTATTGCCGTAGGTGGGGAGTTGGAGTATGCAGATGAAATTACCCTAGCTAGATCTATAAAAAATCGAGTTGTGTTAGATAGCTAATGCTATTTGATTGCCCGAACAACGTAGTATGAGGCAGTAACAAAAAAGTTGCGAATAAATGGAATGGAACTAATTAGTTTCAGCTGTTTCCTTGGTTTTATACCAAATTTGGTTTCGTAATTTGGATTGAATAAATAGTCTGTTTTTTTGAGTATTTGATAATCATTTACTTTTAATATTCGATTCAATCGATCAATTGTGATTCGAGTATCATAAATCTCAAGCATCCCCTTAATCTTGGATTCACTTTCGCCAATGATACGAAGAAGCCCTTTGTACATGAATCTGGGTACAATATGAAAATAAGGGAGTTTAGAAAAAAAGGGATTTTTTAGTAATTGTTGGTGTCCACCAAATGGATTGTACCAAGGAGGGAAGCCAATAAAGTATATCCCGTTGGGTTTCATGAAATCACGACATCGATTCATGAACTTTTCTTGATTAGGGATGTGTTCGATAACGTCTCTGCTGATTATGATGTCGAATTCTTCGGTTGTTTCAGTATCGTATATATCCTCAGTAATAAGCTCTAGGTTTTTAAAATTTGGGTGATTGGAATGATAAAGTTTCCCGTTTTCTATTCTGCCTTCAGAGATATCAATACCAACAACACGTTTACAACCCAAGTCTAGAAATGGTTCAAGGTTTCCAGCTTCACCACATCCAATTTCTAAAATAGAAGTATTTTCATCGATTTTGATTAAGTCTTGCAAGTATGGAATCACATATTTGCGGGTGGTTAATGCTTGTTCATTAAAGTATTTCTTGCGGTCAGCGTGTCTGGCTTGCATGAGTTAGTAGGTCAATTTTTAGTTGTTGTCACGTGGTTTTTGATTACGATTTGAGTTATCTCTATTCCCTTTAGCTTTATTTCTTGGTTTATTGAATTTCCGATTTTTATTTCCTCCTTTGTGACCTCTTTTCTTATTTGTCTTTTTGTTTTTGTGATCCATTCGAGTTAGGTCATTCTCACCGAGTAAATCGTCTTTATATTCTAGTGTCTTAAACGCAATCTCAGCTCCTTTGGCAGTGTCGCTCAAAGTTGCAGGAGTTTTGCCTTTTTTGTTTAGAGCTATTATTTCGTTTACTCGATTAAGATCTAGTGGAATCCAATCAAAACTTCTTTCATAACAGTACCATGCAGTTCCTTTCAGAATATCTATCTTTTTAAGACTTGCCAATCCAGATTCTGTTTTGAGTTTTACCTTTTCATTTGGAAAGGATTTTAGAGCTTCGTGATAGGTCTCTAATTCATAATTTAAGCAACATTTTAATCTACCACATTGCCCACTAAGTTTGAGCATATTAATGGATAGATTTTGAGTTTTAGGAGCACCCATGCTCACTACTTTGTAGTCTGTGAGCCATGTACTACAGCACAATTCTCGACCACAGGAGCCAATACCACCAAGTCGGGATGCTTCTTCTCGGTAACTTACCTGTAGCATTTGTATCCTGCTTTTAAACTCTGAAGCATATCTTCTGATGAGCTCCCTAAAGTCTACTCGGCCTTCTGATGTATAGTAAAAGGTTACTTTTTTACCATCACCTTGATATTCAATATCACTTATTTTCATCTTGAGTCTCAATTGAAGAGCTATAGTTCGAGCTTTTTCTAGCGACTCTTGTTCAATATCTTTAAACTTCTGATATTTTTCAATTTCGTCCTCATTTGCCAAATTTCTGATGGTACGCATTTCGGAATTGTTCTCATCAATACCATATTTTTTGAGTTGAAGTTTTACAAGCTCTCCAGCAAGGGAAACCTCTCCAACATCATAGCCTACATCAGAATCTACAATTACTTTGTCGCCGGTAAATAATTCAAGATGATTGACATTTTTATAAAATTGTTTTTTACTTCCTTTAAATCGAACTTCAACAATATTAAAAGGCTCATAGTCTTCTGGTAAGACCATGTCTGTTAGCCAATTATAAACATTTAATTTGTTACAACTTCCAGTGCTACATGCACCATTATTCCCACATCCAGGACTATGACTGCCATTATTATTTCCGCAACTTCCACATCCCATACTGATTGCCTTTTTCTTTGATTAAAATTAACTACTGATAGCAGTAGTTCCTTTGTGCCTCAAATATATCACAAAATAGAAATTACTTGCGGATAAAGTGATATCTAATATTAATAGATAGGTTAAATAAAGCGATTTTAGGATTGGCATTTCGCTGAAGATGATATATGACCTCATTCATTTGAGTGTAAATCTTTTCAATAAAAAAGGCATTTAATGTTGAGCTCAACTTTTGGATGAAATCAACTTGGCTGGATTCAGCATTTATGGTGTAGTTGTCAATTGTTTGGTGCATCATGCACTCCCTAAGTATTCCAATTCCGTGAGATAAGAATAGTTGAATTTGATTTTTGCCCATTGCGTGAAGTTTATCCGATAAGTCACTTACGGATTTAAGGTCATTCCTGTAACATGCCAACATCCAATCTCTGAATAATGGTCCATAATCAATTGAATTATTTTCTACAAGTTGGGTAGCTACTCTAAAGTTGCCGTCTGCTAGTCGAGCTAATTGTTCTAAGTGGGATTTTTCTAAACCGTACTTTTGATCTAGAAATGCTTTAGTCTCATCATTTGAATAACTTGGAATCTTAGTGAGTTGTGTTCGGCTTGTAATGGTAGGCAAAAGTTGCTGAGATTGTTCAGCTACCAGAATAAAATAAGTTTTTTGTGGTGGTTCCTCAATGAGTTTTAGTAATGCATTACTCTCTTTTTTGAGGTATTCTGGCATCCATATAATGAGTGTTTTTGCCTCACCCTCATAGGGCTTTAATGAGAGCCGAGATAAGATACTTCGGGTTTCTTCTCGCGTAATATTAGGAGTCTTATTTTCATCTTTCAAGATAGTTCCCATCCAGTCAGTTACATTAAAATACATCGAAGAAGCATTAATTTCTCTCCAATTTTCAATGTATTGTGTGCTAATTTCTTTACTTGCTGCAACTGGAAAGGTAAAATGCACGTCAGGGTGTGAATGGGTACTTATTTTTCGACATGAACTGCACTCACCACACGAGTCTGTGGGTGTTCGTTGGGTACAATAAATATACTGTGTTAATGCAATTGCAAGTCCAAGTTTCCCAGTCCCTTCATTACCCAAAAATAGTTGTGCATGTGGAAGTCTATTGTTCTGCACATTACGGATTAATTGTTCCTTTATTTTTTGCAGACCATATACTTGAGCAAATTGCATTTTTTGTTTTTTTAATCTTGTGAAGCAAGTACTTTTCGAACCCAAAGGAAAATGCTTAAACCAATTAGCAAGTATATTAAACTGCCAAATGTCATGGCCAGTATAGATCCAGTTTGGAAGGTTTTGGGGTCATATTCAAATCGAATACTATGCTTCCCTGCAGGAACTTTTAAACCTCGTAAAATATAGTTTAATCTGAAGTGATCAACAGGTTGATTATCAATATATGCATTCCAACCTTTGTCATAGAATACCTCCGAAAAAGCAACATTATTTTCTGTTTCAGCCGAATAGGAGTATTCCAATTTCTCTGGGTGATAAGACGTTAATTTTACACTTGCAGCATTATCAATAGCGGAATTGGAAGCAACAAAATCTGCGTATTCTTTTTCAACAATCGCTAGTGTTTTGGTATCTATTTTTGGTAAATTGACTATAGCACTATCCGCATTTTCAACTACCTTTATATCATTCACTATCCATGCATTACCATTGGCATTTGGGTTTATTCCATAAACAGGTTGAGAACTTTGTTGATTTGGATAGATATAGTATTTCATATTAAGCATATTAAATATGCCATTATCATTTATTCTTCCGGCTCTTAAGTCATCCATTAAATGCCAGTCCCATAGGTCTTGAAATCTTCTAATTTTTGCTGCACTATATCCACCAATGGACTTGTGAAAGTTTGCACAACGATTACTATTTAATGTGCTTTGGGTAAGGTCTAAAACACGGTAATAGGTTTTATCCTTTTGAATCTCAAGGTCTGCTGCATAGGGGGTGAATGGTTGTTCGAGTGTTCGTTCTCTTTTGAAATCCTTGTCGTTCAAGTATCGTTTGCCAACAGTCCACAGATCTGCAGTAATTAATAGTCCTAAAATGATTAATCCATAGTTTACCTTTATTTTTTCCTTGTAAATTAACCAAAGCATTAAAATGATACAAATAGCAAAGAACAAACTTCGTTTACCGTCTTTTTTTACTTCGTCTAATCTCATTTCTGAGAGTTGATCTTTGAAGCGGTCAATGTTTATTTGTGTGACCTCACCCCCTTGACGTTTTATAATATTCTTCGCATATTCTGTATCAGAATCATAGACAATTTGTCCATTCTCATCCTCTTTGGGGGTGGAGTTGAAATCGTTTAATAAAGTGCCAGAGAAACTCAATAATAAGATTACACCAATACCTCCAATGGCAGTGTAGCTTATTTTCTTCCAATTATTTTTTACAAACGACGGTTGACTTATTATTTTCTCAAGACCTAAAAATGCGAGTAAACCAGCAGAAATTTGAACTAGAACCATCATCATGCTGGGTGCTCTAAATTTGTTATAAAGCGGGAAATAGTTGTACATGAATTGATTAATTCCTGTAAAATGATTTCCTCCCATCGATAAAATTAAGGTTAATATCATAACAGAAACAAGCCACCATTTTTGTGGTCCTTTAATGACAACCAAGCCCAAAATCATCAAAATAAAAAGGGTGGCTCCGATGTATTTAGGGCCAGATGTACTCCCGATTTGTCCATAATAAAGCCCAAGTTTATCAGAATCTCCACCACTATAATTGGGTATTATAGTTGCTCCAATATCAGACCAACCATTACTGTATGAAAAGACATAGTCTTGCGTTAGACCGTCTTGTTTATCAGCTTTAGCTTTGTTATTTTTAGTAATCGATAGTTCGCTTTTCCCACGAATAGACTCCTTGGCATATTCATTGAGTAAAAGAATGTTTAAACTATTTGCTCCAAGTCCAATTACAGCTCCAGCTAAAGCAATCCCGCATGCTGTAAAAAAGGCTTTAAACCGCTCTTCTTTGAAATAGGGATATGCGTGAAAAAGGACAAATAAGACAACCATAAATCCACCGTAGTAGGTGATTTGGATGTGATTTGCTTGTAATTCTAACCCAAATCCAGTTGCCAATAATGTTAGTCCCAATAGGTAACGATTATTGAAAATATACTGCATTCCAGCAATTACCAATGGGAGATATCCAATGGCTCTTGCCTTGGTGTTGTGTCCCACGGCTAAAATGGTCAAATTTTCTGTTGCAAGTCCAATACCTATAGCTCCGATCAATGCAAGCCAAGGTCTTACCTTAAAGGCAAGAAGCATGATGAAACTGCAAAAGATATACAAAAATAGCTGTGACCAAACCCTCGGATAGTTTGGGATTTTTAAATGTTTAATGATGGTTGATTGACTGGGAAGACTAATCACATAAGATGGCATTCCAGCAAAAAGCGAATTGGTCCATAAAATGTTTTTTCCATTTTTACGATACTGAATTATCTCACTAGCAGCTCCCTTATATTGGACAATATCACTTTGTTTAGGTGCCTTATTTTTAAAATTATTAGGCACAAATAATGCCGATAGAATAGCAATGAGCAGAATGGCAATGATGTGTTGATTGTATTTACGAATAAAAACTTTCATATAATTTGAGATACCTCAAAAATAGAATTAGTTTGGAGAGTATCCCTATGTTGTAGCTCAATTTATTGGAGAAGATTTGAAAATGTTTTTGCTTGACTCTCACGACTGTACCCTGTTATTTTGGCGTTATTAGTAAGTATGCCATTATTCGATCCCCATTTTTGGTATAAGTCGGTGATGTGATTTTGAATATCCTCTATGTTGTTATCATGGGCTAATCCGCTAGTAGTCTTATGGATGATTTCTGCCACAAATCCATCTTTTTTACCCACATAAATAATGGGCTTTCTGGCTGCAAGGTATTCATATACTTTGGCGGGAATACCTCCTTCTTTTCCATGTCTGTTTAATGGTCCAAAGACTAAGAGTGCGGAAGCCTTTTCTAAAAATTTAATACTTTCAGAATGAGGAACATATGGGCTGAATTTTGCATTGACAATCAGGTTTCGTTGGGTTAATTCTTCTTTTAGATTGGGATAGACGGAGCCAACAAATTGAAGACAAAATGGGTTGTTTGGGTTGTCTGCTTTAAATTGACTTAAAGCATCTAAAAAAGGAGTGATATTATATTGATCACTGATAGTCCCAGTATACGTTAGCGTGAAAATTTCATTTTCAATTAATTGGTATTTTTCAAAATCAATAGCATCATACCCATTTGGGATAGTTGTAAATTTATCGAGATTGGTATTTTTTGATTTATCATTTAAAAAAGGAATATACACAGATGAGGCTGTGACAATATGATCGGCATTTTCGATTACTTTTTGTTCATGTCTTCTGTCAATATAATTCGAAAATTTAGAATGGTTAAGGAGTTCATAGTAGTACACATCAGTCCATAAGTCTCTGAAATCAGCAATCCAATGAATAGAAAATTTTTTCTTTAACCGCTTACCAATTAACTGAACAGAATGAGGAGGACTTGAAGTAATTAAATTCTTTATTTGATGTTGTTTGATGACCTTCTTTGCTGCAGAGTAGGCATAAATGCCCCAATATTTTCGTGGATCAGGGATAAATAAATGGGTTCTCAAAAAGATAGTCAATTGTTGGATGATACTCTTTTTGTTAATGTTCGCAAAACCTGCAGAGGGGATATTTTTTTTGCCAAAAAGCCGGGCATACCATTTGAGTGGTTCAAAAGATTTGGTCGGGTGTAAAAAAATTCTTGAATCGATTTCTTGGGTCAATGTCTCATCCAAGACCATATAGCTTGCATATTTTTCATCAGGATAAATGACATGAACCTCATGGCCAAGTTTAACGAGGTAGTTGCTCAATTTTAACCAACGCTGAACTCCGGCTCCTCCACTTGGAGGCCAGTAATAGGTAATTATGAGAACTTTTTTATTAGCCATCAATGCTGATGTTGCCACAAATTTATTGTTTTGGTGACGTGAATGTTGGATTTGAAGGGATAATTTCAATCATGGGTAAATTACCTAAAGACTAAATTTCTATATTTGACTGCATTATCCAACATGAAAATACTTTTTATAGCCACTAACATTCCTACAACCAAAAGAAAGAGTAATGGGGTTATTTTACGTATTGCAGCGTTTTTGTCTAAAAAGCATGATATCAATGTGGTTTTTCCTAAAGAGATCATACCTTTTTGGTTGAGGTACAAAGCCAAGTTTAAATCACTTTACAACTTAAAAGACTATGTGTTGGGGAATCAAGAAATTGAAGTTTTGCCCTATTTAAGGTTACCCTATAAACCGTACGCTTTTTGGGGTTTAAGGTACCTCAATTTAAGTCGTTTTATCTCTAGAAATTATGATGTTATTCATGCACATTTTTTATTTCCAGATGGTTTGATCGCACAACGAATTTCTCAAAAAATCAATCGTCCATATGTAGTTAGTATTCGCTATTCGGATATTGCTTTGTTAGCATCTGTATCTCATAATTCTCCTACTTTTCAATCAGCCAAATCCTGTTTAGAAGAGGCCAATGCAATTCATGTTTTAAATGATTACACAGGGAGATATATTCAGAAGGTATTTCAAACAGATTATTCTGTTATTCCACATGGTGTAGATCTACCAAAATTATCAAAGTTGACTTCTCAAAATGATAAAATTATCATCACTTGTGTGGCCGAATTTATTCCACTTAAACAAATTGATTGGGTTATAAACGCTGTAAAATCATATGAAGGGGATGTAGAGATAGCGTTAAAAATCGTTGGTAAGGGGCCACTTCAGAAAAAGTTGCAATCACTTAAGGGAATTGACTCCCGAATTCAATTCTTAGGGCACATACCACACAATCGGGTCATGGAGATTTTAACGGAGTCCCATATTTTTGCTATGCCATCAACAAAAGAAACTTTTGGATTGGTTTATTTGGAAGCTGCTGCAACACATAATGCTATTATTGCCTACCACAAATATTCTATCAACGGAGTTTTTGAATCTGAAAAAGAAGCACTTTTTTGTTCAGGATATTCGAGCTTTAAAGACCAGTTGCATCAATTAATTAACGATCCTAAATTAATAAAGAACCTAGCAGACAATGCCTTGCAAAAAGTTCAAAATATGAGTTGGAATTCTATCATCAAAAAATATAATCGTCTGTACGAGACCCTTGTCTAATCTATCCAATATACGAGTAATGGTTGCTATTGTGACATACAATGGTGAGGATTATATTGAGGATTGTCTTAAATCGATTATTACAAAATCGAATGTTCAAATTCATGTCCTAGACAATAATTCAACAGATGGTACTATTGACATCATAAAAGAAAATTATCCAAGCGTTTATCTTACCCAGTCTACTGAAAATTTAGGGTTTGGTAAAGCAAATAATGTCTTATTAGAATTCGCTTGCCAAAAGGAGATGGATTATGTTTTTTTATTGAATCAAGACGCCTATTTTATTGAAGATTGCCTCGACAATTTATTATTTTCAGCACAAAAACTAGGAGATCAAATTTATTCACCTATTCATCTCAAAAATGATAAATTAACGCTAGATGAGGGTTTTTCGTCATATACTTTTGGGGGTAAACAGTTTAATAAACTTGACTTTGTAAATGCTGCGGCTTGGTTGATACCAATTTCGATTATAAGACGTGTTGGTGGATTTAGTCCCTTATTTTTTCATTATGGTGAGGATAGGGATTATGCAAATCGTGTGAGATTTCACGGTCATCATTTTAGCATCATTGAGGATGCAAAGCTAGTGCACAACAGAGAGAAAAAAAGATGGGTGAATAACAAGGAAAACCGTATTCAATTTTCCAATCGATTCTATATTAATTTACTTCGGTATTATACAGATATTAATAGCGGATTGATAACTTGTGTTTTTGTGGCTACTAAAAATACGTTGGGTGATTTTGTTACTCAACTTTTTGCTGGGAAGTGGAGGCTAGGTTTTCGAAATTTCGGAATGTATTTCAAGTGTTTTCCCCAATTTGGCACAATCTTAGAATATCGAAAAAGGGCTAAGCTAGCCAATGGGGTTTTTTTGGAATTACCTTGAAATAATAACTATGTATTGAAATGTCAGAAACTCTCGAAAGTAGGGTATGAAATTCAAAGGGTAAGCTATGGCTTTGTCAAGAATGGTAGACCGACTTTCAAAAAGTCGGTATTTGCGTTTAATTTTTTGTACTTTAAATCCATTGGGAGCTAACTCATTAATGTTTCGAAGCATGAAAATACGCAGATGGGTTTTGTCGTAGATACCTCGTTCATTTCTAGGCCATTTCAAAGAAAAGAAATTAAGTAGAGATGAGTAATGATTTGTATTAGGTATGGAAATAATCATTTTGCCGTTCGGTAAAAGTTGTTGTGACAAGATTTCCAAAGCCTCTAAAGGGTGAGTAAGGTGTTCTAATACATCTCCAAAAATGATGTGATCATATTTGGGGCATTTTTTGAGAAAACTACGGATTTCTTGCTGATTATTGAGGTTTACTACTTCAGCAATATCTAGCCGTTTTTTTGCAATGGATATGGTTTTTGGGTTGTAATCTATCCCAGATACATGAATATTCTCATGAATATTTTCTTTGATATATAAACCCAATATACCTTCGTTACAACCAACATCTAACAATGATTTTGGAGATTTTACAAACTGTAGTAAATCAGTTCGAAGACTTTTGTATGATTTGTTGTTATGAATCAATTGAAAAACTAAAAATGGGTCAATTTATCGATTGGAGTTTGAAGTTCATCTTATCCCAAGGGCATTGCAAATTTTAATCATATTTTTGAATAAGTAATAAGAAAATTTGGGGATTATAGTAAGACAGTCATTAAAAGCTAGTGCGGTTGGATACATTGCTGCTGTAGTTGGTGTAATTAATACGTTCTTCATCTACACCTTGTGTTTTACAGAGAGTGAGCTTGGGCAGATTCGTTTTGTACAAGATACAGCTATTTTATTGTCAGGGCTATTTAGTTTGGGCGTATACAATATAGCTGTACGATTTTTTCCGGAGTTTAAATCGGAAAATAAACATAATGGGTTTTTAGGGTTATTATTATTGTTTTTTCTAGGAGGGGTTCTCCTATTTACCATTTTATATGGGTTGATTTATGAGAGTTTACCTAATGAGTTTAACGAAAACATTAAGGTTATTTGGCTGACTTTTTCAAGTGTTATCCTAGCCAAAATCCTTTTTCAATATACCAGTAATTTTGGACGGATAGTTGTTCCCTCTTTGTTAAATAACTTGTTCGTTAAAATTGGGTTGTCATTGATAGCTCTTTATTTTTTAAATACTCAACTGCCTTTTGATAAACTCTTATATGGTGTGCCGATCATATATGGAGCTGCAGCATTAGGGTTGATTATTTATGTAGGATATATCAAACAATTGAAAGTAAGTTTCCAATTTTCATTTCTGACTAAGGCACGAATAAAAGAGATATTAGTTTATGCAGGATTCGGTATTTTGGGTACAATAGGGTCTAGTTTAGCAACGCGCTTAGATATCTTTATGGTTACGGACATACTTGATTATGCACGAACAGGAGTATATGCCATAGCGTTTAACATAGCCAACTTACTCATGGTGCCAACGGCAGCTATATTCGCAATTTCAGGGCCTATTATCGCAGGGGCACTCAAAAAAAAGGATATGGATCATGTGGAAGAGATCTATAAAAAATCAGGACTCAACTTATTTGTTTTGGGGTGTTTGCTTATGATTCTAATCTGGTGCAACATGGATGAAATCTTTGAAATTATTCCTAACGGTGAGCGATACAAGTCTGGAAAAATTGTAATTCTTCTTCTAGGTTTGGCTAAGTTATTTGATATGTTGACCAGTATTAACGAATATATCATTGCCTATTCCAAGCATTTTCGTTATAACCTTTATTTCTTGTTGGTGTTGGCTGTTGTAAATGTTGTCGCTAATTTGATCTTAATTCCACAATTCGAATTAGCAGGGGCTGCTTTAGCTACACTATTGTCGGTTGTTCTATTCAATATTTTTAAAACCTGTTTTGTATACGCTAAATTTAAGATTCATCCATTTCAGCGAAAAATAGGTTATACTATTCTAATCAGTATCTTTATAATATGCCTAAATATGGTTCTTCCAAACTTGGATAATTCGTGGTTAAGCATAGTTTTTAAGTCGATTGTGTTAGGTGGAATCTTTGTTTCTGGTGTACTTGTTTTTAGATTATCGGATGAGGCTAATATGTTTTGGGAGAATTTTAAAAAGAAATTGGTGAATAAGTAATCTGAATTTGGTTATACAGCCTTCAGAAATCATTATACATTTGCGATAGATATAACACCATGTTAAACATTATCTTATTCGGACCTCCAGGAGCAGGAAAGGGAACTCAAAGTTCTAAATTAATTGAAAAATATGGTCTAGTACATCTATCAACAGGGGATGTTTTCCGTTACAACATAAAAAATCAAACCGAGCTTGGAATTATGGCGAAAAGCTATATTGACAATGGACAATTAGTGCCAGATGAAGTAACTAACCGAATGGTTAGGGATTTTATTGAAAGAAATAATAACGACCAAGGTTTTATTTTTGACGGCTACCCACGAACCATAGCTCAAGGTGAAAATTTAGAGCAAGTTTTGCAGGATTTTAATACTGAAGTAACTAGTATGATTGCATTGGAAGTAGATGAAGATGAGTTAGTTAATCGATTACTAGAGCGTGGTAAAACAAGTGGCAGACCAGATGACCAAGACGAATCAATTATACGAAATCGCTTCAAGGTATACAATGAGGAGACATCGCCATTAGCTGATTTCTACGCTCAAAAAGGAAAGTTTATAGCTGTGCAAGGAAAAGGTTCGATTGACGACATTTTTAATAATCTTTGCAAAGCAATTGATCATGCTAATTAGGCATTTTCAGTAATAACCACATAACCAATTTACCATGAGTAACCAAAATTTTATAGACTACGTTAAAATTTGTGGTAGGAGTGGAAATGGAGGTGCTGGTAGCCATAGTTTTTTTAGAGATAACTTGAATGCCAAAGGTGGTCCAGACGGTGGAGATGGAGGGAAAGGTGGATCAATAATACTTAGAGGGAATTCTCAACTATGGACTTTACTACATCTTAAGTACAAACGCCATATTTTTTGTGAGCATGGAGCTCCGGGAAAGAAAAAGAACCAGACAGGAAAGAGTGGTCAAAATCAAATTGTAGAAGTTCCATTAGGGACAGTGGCCAAACATCCTGAAACCCATGAAGTGTTAGGAGAAATTACCGAGGATGATCAAGAGTTTATCCTACTGCCTGGTGGTAAAGGAGGGTTGGGAAATACGCATTTTAAAAGTGCAACTAATCAGGCTCCTAAGTATGCTCAGCCTGGACAACCAGGCCGTGAAGAATGGTTCATTTTGGAGCTTAAAGTTCTTGCAGATATTGGGCTTGTAGGATTGCCAAACGCTGGCAAATCGACTTTACTGTCCGTTGTTTCGGCAGCTAAACCAGAAATTGCAGACTATGCTTTTACAACTTTAACTCCAAACCTAGGCATTGTTAAGCATAGAGATTATAAATCATTCATAATGGCAGATATCCCTGGGATTATTGAGGGAGCAAGTGAGGGTAAAGGACTTGGACATCGATTTTTACGTCACATTGAGCGAAATGCTGCTTTACTAATCATGATTTCTGCAGATGATAATGACATTAATAAAACATATCAAGTGTTGTTAGAGGAACTCGAAAAATTCAGCCCTGAATTGATGTTTAAAGAACGCCTTTTAGCTATAACAAAATCTGATATATTGGATAAAGAACTTGAGTCGGCAATTACAGAAGAGGTGGATGTAGATTGTGATTTCTTATTTATTTCATCTGTAACGGGTAAAGGCATTCAACAACTCAAAGACAAACTTTGGGATATGATGAATCGTTAAATGAATTAACGTTAATTTATAGTCAGAAAAATGAGGTTAAAAGATAAAGTACTATTTCTTTTTATTGGTTTAGGACTTTTATTTATTAGCTTAAATCGACATTCTCATCATCCTATTTTTAATTATCATTCTCAGCTCTTTGCTGATAAGGCAGGGTACCACATTTATTTTCCTGCTTGGTTTTATTATGATATGGATGCTAGAAATCTTCCAGATTCAATTGTATTAAAAACAGGTCAAGGATTTTGGACGGAAGATTCAAAAATTTTAACAAAATACCCCATTGGAGTAG
>JAKMFK010000054.1 GCA_022425465.1 Bacteroidia bacterium
AAATAGCAACTTGCCAAAATAGGAAATAGATGAAGGATGATATGAAACCCGCATCGGTTTGGGTGAATAGAAGTATAAATGTAATTAAATTGATTACACTAAAAGCCACATAAAAAATAGCGGCTCTTTTACTCAGTAATTTCCAATCTTCTTTTAAGTTAATTTTCATGGTTTTTTAAAATTTTAATAAATCTTTCATAGTGAATACACCCTTCTTTCCAATGATCCATTCAGCGGCAATGATTGCTCCTTTTGTGAATCCTTCTCTATTTTTAGCATTGTGCTGAATCGATATTTCGTCAATTTCACTGGTATAAGTGACTTGATGATATCCAGGAACATTCTTTCCTCTTTGACAATTAATATGCAAGTCTAACGCAGTTTTTGTGGTGTAGGGTTTGTCTATACGACCAACGTATCCTGTTTTTCTATCAATAGCATTTACAATGTCGTCAGCTAGTGTGCTTGCAGTACCACTGGGATGATCTTTTTTCTCTAAATGGTGAACTTCAGTCATATGAACATCGTATTCAGGAAACTGATTCATGATTTCAGCTAGTTTTTGATTAATGTTAAAAACAATGTTGACACCAATACTGAAATTAGTAGCTGTAAATAAAGTTTGGTCTGTTTCTTTTGCTAGTTTACAAATTTTGTCATACTGGTCATACCAACCTGTAGTACCAACCACCACGGGGATTTGAGCTTCAAAACATTTTTTGATATTCTCCACAGCAACATTAGGTTGTGAAAATTCGATAGCAACATCAGCATTCAGTAAATCAGCTGAAGTAAAATCGTCTGAATCAATTTTAGCGACAATTTGATGGCCTTGATTTAGTGCCATCATTTCGATGGATTTACCCATCTTTCCGTAACCAATTAATGCAATATTCATGTTAGTGAAAGCAAAACTAATATTTAGTTTACTTTATTTGCGTTTTATAACAAACAGATTTGAATAAAAAGACACGTAAATATGTTGGCGTACTTCTAATAATAGCGATGTTATGCTTATCTGTTGGTTATTACGTATTTTTTGCAGTTAATACAACTTCATCCAGTGATGGCACCTATTTCTACATCCGTAAGAATGATACCTATCAGACTGTTCGGCAAGGATTAATTTCCAATAAGATTGT
This sequence comes from Bacteroidia bacterium, assembly GCA_022425465.1. Classification (GTDB taxonomy): domain Bacteria; phylum Bacteroidota; class Bacteroidia; order NS11-12g; family UBA9320; genus UBA9320. The sequence goes on from JAKMFK010000054.1 coordinate 1,143, forward strand.
CAAAAATGTTCAGACATTTGATTTGGCTGCTCAAAAGATGAACTTGTCCAATACATTTAAACCAGGTAGATATAAAATTGACGGAAGATTTACCAATGTTCAACTCATTCGAAAAATAAGAAATGGAAATTGGGATAAAGTGGTCATTAAGATTGATTTAGAAATGACAAGAACTCAAATTATGGATCACCTCGTATCTAGTTTGGAGCCCAATAAAGAGGACTTAATTGAGGCGTTAAATGATAAATGTATGAAAGAAAATGGCTTTACTGATGAAAATAAGTGGTGCATCTTTCTGGCTGACCATTACCATTTCAATTGGGCTGTTTCAGCTGATGATATTATTCAACGTTTTTTGTATGAGTATAATACATTTTGGTCAGCTGAACGAAAAGCAAAAGCAAAATCAGTAGGATTGAGTACTAAGGAAGCATGTATTTTAGGAAGCATTGTTGACGGAGAGGCTGTTCACGTAAGTGAAATGCCAACGATTGCGGGATTATATCTCAATCGTTTAAGAAAGGGGATGTTGTTGCAGGCTGATCCTACCATTTTATACGTAGTGGGTAGAGAAGGGAGAAGACGGGTATTATATCGCGACTTGAAAGCGAAAAATCCATACAATACTTATCTTAACAAAGGATTGCCTCCAGGTCCTATATTTTCTCCAGATAAACGAGCAATTCTAGCAAGCATAAATCCAAAAAAACATAATTATATTTTTATGTGTGCTAAACCAGATAGGTCATATTATCACAATTTCACTGCTAGTGCGGCTGAGCATCGAAAAAATGCTCGTGCTTACAGAAAAAGTTTAAACGCTAGGGGAGTAAAACGTTAATATCTCCTTCGACGTTTAGCTCCATGGCTACCGCTGCTTTGACGACGTCTACTTCTTCCACCACTTCCACGTTGATCATTGTTTCTGCCACGACGTCTATTGCGTTTTTCTTTTCGGTCACCACCACCTTCAGGTCTTGGAGAGCTTTCTTCTATTGCAACTTCTCGTCCATTGAATTCCATTTGTTTGGCAGCACGTTGAAGATCTGATGTGTGGCCTGATTCCATTTCAAAGAATGAAAACATTTTCATGATTTCGATTTGTCCAATCTCAGGGGATAAACCATCCATGTGAGAATTGATCATTCCCATTAGCAGCTTTGGACTGAATCCGTCTTTTTTTCCTTGATTGATAAAATAACGTGTCATGTGAGCAGCTGTTTTATGCTCACGTCTTTCTCTACGACTTCTTCGTTCACCGCTATCATCTCCTCTGTTGTCCTTATTACGTTCACGCTCTCTTTTGTCAGATGTTTTGTTTAAATCTGGTGCATCCCGATAGTATTCTAAAAACCGATTGAATTCTGTGGATACAATTTTTTTTAACACTTCCTCTTTGCTCATGTCTTTAAACATGTCAAATATTTGAGGCAAAAAACCATCAATATGGCTGTTTGCTATCTCGGTTTCTTTGATGTTATCGATGAGGCTAAATAGTTGCTTTTCGCAGATTTCTTGACCATTTGGTATCAATACTTTTTCAAATTTTCGGCCTATCTTTTTTTCAAGATAGCGAAGTCTACTCTCTTCTTTTGACGTAAGAAGTGACAATGAAATTCCTACGTTAGCTGCTCTACCAGTTCGCCCACTTCGGTGAACATACACATCATCCTCGTCAGGCAATTTAAAATTAATTACATGAGTAAGCTCATTTACATCCAAGCCTCTTGCTGCAACATCGGTAGCAACCAATAGTTGTAATTGGCGATTTCTAAATCGGTTCATCACATAATCACGTTGGGCTTGAGATAAATCACCATGAAGAGCATCTGTATTGTAGCCATCTTCAGCAAGTCGTTCGGCAACCTCCTTTGTTTCGGCTCGTGTTCTACAAAAAATAATACCATAGATATCTGGTGCTACGTCCACTGCACGTTTTAGAGAGGGATATCGATCTCTTGAGTTAATTTTATAGTATTGGTGGGTTACGTTCGTATTGGCTTGTTTTTTGTTTCCAGCAGAGATTTCAGCTGGATCCGTCATGTATTTTTTACTCAATTTGACCATATCCGGTGGCATGGTCGCAGAGAACAACAAGGTCTGTTTTTCTTGCGGTGTATTGGCTAATATGGCATCTAAATCATCTGCAAATCCCATGCTTAACATTTCATCTGCTTCGTCTAATACCAAGTATTGAACTCCCTCTAGATTGAGGCGATTTCGTTTGATGAGATCAAGTGTTCTCCCAGGTGTTCCAACTACAACATCACAACCTCGTTCTAATTTTCTAATTTGTTGGTTGATATCTGCACCACCATAAACGGGTACCACTTTAAAGCCAGGCATGTTTTTTGAATAGCTTTTGATATCTTCGGCAATTTGAAGACCGAGTTCTCTTGTGGGGCTTAAAACAATGCATTTAATTCCATCCTTGTTTGGATCAATCTGATTAAGGATAGGTAAACTAAATGCTGCTGTTTTTCCTGTCCCCGTTTGTGCAAATGCAATTAAATCTTGTTTGGATTCCAATACCTTGGGCAAGGCAAGTTTTTGAATTGGCGTGGGATTCTCGTATCCCAAGTCTGTTATGGCACTTAAAATCTCTGATTTTAAGCCCATTTCTTTGAATGTACTCATTTTGTTATTTAGTGATAGCAAATGAGCATTATTCGACATGTGTTATAAAAATCCAGACTGCTCCGCTGCTATATTTTGGTGCAAAGGTAGGGATAAAAATGAGTTTTTAGTGAAGTATCCTGATCTATCCCATCAACCGCTCACAACATATGGCTGTTGCCATTGCTGCGTTTAAGCTTTCAGTTTGAATATTGCCTGGGATGGTTATGGGTGTATGTGTCAATGATTCCGTTAGGGATTCAGAAATACCATTTGCTTCATTGCCAATCAACAAAACGCCACTTTTTATATTGGGCAGTGTTCGTATATTTTTACCGTCAAGCACGGTAGCATATACATCTTTTTGGTTTAAAGTTTCAGTAAGGTTGCCATATTTTAATTGGACTCTAAGAAAGGAGCCCATGCTTGATTGAATAACTTTACTATTATACAAATCAACGGTATCTTGACTACAATAAATGGTATTGATTCCATACCAGTCTGCTATTCGAATGATGGTGCCTAAATTACCTGGGTTATTGATATTGTCCAATGCGATTTGCCATGGTGTTTCTTCCAGGTTTAGTTGGTGAAACTGAGCAATGGCTAATATACCTTGGGGGTTTTTTTGCTGAGAAATCATTTCAAATTCCTTGGGTTTAACTGAGAATAAATCAATGGAGTCACTTGATTCAATTTTCCCTTCAAAGCTGGTGGAGCATACTATGGATTCAATGGGCCATTTACTTTGGATTAATTCATTTACGGATTTTAGTCCTTCAACGACAAATAGACCATACTTTTGTCTGAACTTTTTGAATTGAAGCTGCTGATATTGTTTTATTTTAACTTTGCTGAGCAATGATTTAATCCTATTTGAACACAAAACTAAAATATTGTCTGACACTTTGGTGTTTTTTGAGTTTAACGGCGTGTCATATTACTCGTGTAGTTCCTGATGGTGAACAGTTATTGGTGAAGAATAAAATTGATCGTGGGGATGTGCATGGAGTAGATTTATCTGAGGAAGCGAAGAATTTAAAACAAAAGCCAAATCGTGAATTATTGGGTTTTATCAAGTTTCACCTTTGGGCATATCAATATGGAAAAAAAGGACTTGGGATAAGAAAAAAACAACGTGCTCTTCGTCGATTAGCTGAAAAAGTGGGAGAGCCTCCAGTTTTAATAGATTCAAATAAAATTAAAATTTCTGCTCAAAAACTATCTGACTTTTATTTTGGGAAGGGGTATTTTGATAATCAAGTAGGGTTTTCGATCAAACCCAAATTAGGTTACAAAAAAAGGGCAAAAGTGATTTATCATGCAGATTTAAAGAGCCCTTACCAAATCAATAAGTTAAAACATGCAACTTCATCCAAGGTTATGGAGGGGATTTTACAATCAAATCAAGCCGAAAAGCGAATGAATGTTGGTCAAAGAGTTGATTTTCAGAATATTGAAGATGAACGTAATCGCATCACAGAACTCTTTAGAAACAGTGGCTTTTACACATTCAATAGCTCATATATTGATTTTGAGTTAGATACAAGCTTTGTTGGAAATCAAGCAAGCGTCGTTTTAAATATTCGAAATTTGGATGAGAATTTTTCTCATGTCCAGCATCGAATTAATCGTATTTTAGTTAAAATAGATGATGCTTCACAACAGGATACCATTCTATATCAAGATATCCAATTTTTAGAGGGTAGTTATTATATAAATCCGTCCACGCTTTCGAAGAATATTATTTTCAGAGTAGGTGAATTGTATCAAGCTAAGCAGGTTCAGAAAACGTATGCTAACTTGCTTTCAATGGATTTGTTTGAGTTTGTAACTATTCGTTTCAACCCTTCATCTGAGGATAGTGCAACCCTACTTACAGCTGAAATTATACTCCAAACAGCTCCGAAGCACGATTTTACCTGGGAACCTCAAGCTATTTATACAGATAGGAGTGATGTAGTGCAGTCAACATCGGATCAAAATTTTGGTATTGCAAATAATTTTAGACTTAATAACAGGAATGTATTTGGAAGCGGGGAGTCTTTTAGTCTAAGTTCGCTTACTGCATTTGAGACTCAAATACGAAAAGACAATAATGGTACCTTAAATGGATTTAGACAAAGTGTCAATGCAGAATTAAAAATTCCATCGCTTGTTTATTTCGAACGAAAGAAAATTAGCCAAAGTTTTACAAAGAAAAATACCCGAATAAACCTTTCATTTTTACACGATCGAAATGTGAGTTTTACTCGAAATGTCATCCCATTTAACTTTACCTATGCTTTTTCCAAAAACCGTTTTTCATTTGGAATAACTCCA
>JAKMFK010000074.1 GCA_022425465.1 Bacteroidia bacterium
GTAAAATGGTCTATTTCAAACTTGTAATTATTCAAAGGATGTCCAGAAATATAAATCCCAACCAGTTCCTTTTCAAGTTGTAACTTTTCCATGAGAGACCATGGCTCTGTAGTTGGCAATACTGGCTCTGATATTTCAAGTGAACCTGCACCACCAAATAATGAAGCTTGATTACTCAGTGCATCACTTTGAACCTGATTTCCAAATTTAACTGCCATATCCACGCCTTTTCCTTGACCTGCGTCTACAACATAGGCTGATCTATTTACTCCAAACTCATCAAATGCTCCAGCAATAGCTAAATTTTCTAATGATTTCTTATTGACAACTCGCTGATTTACACGTTTACAGATACCAAAAATACTCGCATAGACACCATTTTCATTTCGTTCTCTTATAATCTCTTCTGCCGCAGTATCTCCGACCCCTTTGATTGCTGCCAACCCAAAACGAATTGCTCCATCTTTGTTAACACTAAACTTTCGCTCGCTTTCATTGGCACTCGGTCCTATAATTTCAATGCCCATCCATTTACATTCATCCATAAAAAAGCTAACTTTTTTGATGTCATTCATGTTATGTGTAAGTACCGAAGCCATGAATTCAGCCGGATAGTGAGCTTTTAAATATCCCGTTTGAAAGGCAAGGTAAGCATAACATGTACTATGGCTTTTATTGAAAGCATATGAAGCAAATGCTTCCCAATCTGTCCAAACCTTCTTAAGTATCGTCTCATCATGTCCCCGTTCTGTTCCTTGCGTGATAAATAAATCAAAAAGCTTATTCATCTCCTCAATTTTCTTTTTACCCATCGCCTTTCTCAAACTATCTGCTTGACCTTTAGTAAAGCCTGCTAGTTTTTGTGATAAAAGCATTACTTGCTCTTGGTAAACAGTAATCCCATATGTATCTGCGAGATATTCTTGCATGTCATCGAGATCATAGTTTATTGCCTCCCGACCATGCTTACGAGCAATAAAGTTTTTAATGTATTCCATCGGACCTGGACGATACAAAGCATTCATTGCAATTAAATCCTCAAATTTATCCGGTTTCAACATCTTGAGATTTTTTTGCATTCCAGGGCTTTCAAACTGAAAAATACCATTAGTATTACCTTTTGAGAAAAGTTCTAATGTTTTTTTATCATCCAAAGGAATCTCATCTGGAACAATCGATACCCCTCGCTTATTTTTAATAATCTCAACAGCATCCTTTATGATAGTTAATGTTTTGAGACCCAGGAAATCCATTTTGAGCAATCCGGCAGATTCCACTACACTATTATCAAATTGAGTAACCAACAGATCCGAATCTTTAGCCGTGGTGACAGGCACATATTTTGTTATGTCATCCGGAGTTATGATCACACCACATGCATGTATTCCTGTATTTCTTACTGACCCTTCTAGACGTTTAGCCGTTCTAATCATTTGACCGATAGAATCCTCATTTTCAGAAAGTTTTCTGAAGTCCTCAGCAGCTTTTACTTGCTCTGAGTTCATATCTCCCTTTAATTTTTTGTCAATTCCATCCTCATTCAATACCTTTTTGAGGTTGGCACTTAGGTGTGTAGGAAAAATTTTGGTAACCTTGTCAACCTCCCCAAGTGGTACATCCATTACCCGACCAACATCTCTCAAGGATGATCGAGCTGCCATACTTCCATAGGTGATGATTTGGGCAACTTGATTTTTTCCGTATTTATCAACTACATAATCGATTACCTTTTGCCTTCCTTCATCATCAAAATCAATATCTATATCCGGCAATGAAACACGTTCTGGATTCAAAAATCGCTCAAAAAGCAGATCATAAGCTATAGGGTCTACATTCGTTATTCCCAAACAATAGGCCACAGCACTCCCAGCTGCAGAACCTCTTCCTGGACCAACTGACACCCCCAGATCTCTTGCGACACTGGTAAAATCTTGGACAATTAAAAAATAACCTGGATAGCCTGACTCCTTGATTACTGAGAGCTCAAATAAAAGACGTTCCTCAATCTCACTTGATAAATTTGGATATCTTCTCTTGGCTCCTTCGAAAGTGAGGTATTTCAAATAATCATCTTGACTCTTGAATTCAGGAGGCATAACGAAGTTGGGCAACAGAACATCACGAGTTAATTGAGGAGTTTCGATACTATCTACAACAATATTTGTATTATCTAGAGCCTCAGGTATATCTGCAAATAATCGACCCATTTCTTCTTGTGTTTTAAAGAAGAACTCATTATTCGGAAATGCAAATCGCATTCCTTTACCATAACCCTTGGGATCGGTAATTCTAGATCCTGTATTCACACACAGAAGAATATCATGAGGCAAAGCATCCTCCTCTTCCATGTAATGTGAATCATTGGTAGCTATAATTTTTAAATCATATTTATTGGCAAAACTGATGAGTACCTGATTTACATCCTCTTGGCTCATACCAGTTCCATCAATATTTTGGATCCCGTGACGTTGTAACTCAATGTAATAATCCTCCCCGAAAATATCAATGTACTCTTTTAAAATTCGTTCAGCTTCTTCCTCTCCTTTAAATAAAATTGCTTGAGGTATCTCTGCACCAATACAACACGACGTGGCTATTAATCCCTCACTATGTCGTTTGAGCACCTCTTTGTCTATTCTAGGAAATTTACCGTATAAACCCTCCATAAAACCAATGGAGCACAACAGAGATAGATTTTCATATCCTTTTTGATTTTTAGCTAAAATAAGTTGATGATATCTTTTATCCTTGGTATCTCCTACAAAAGACCTTCGAGTTCTATCTTCTACCATGTAAAATTCACATCCAACTATCGGTTTAACACCGTGTTTTAGCCCTGAATTAACAAACTTGAAAGCTCCAAACATATTTCCATGATCAGTTAGAGCTACAGCTCTCATTCCATCCGCTTTTGCCTTAGCAAACATATCATCAATAGGAGAAGCACCATCGAGAAGAGAAAACTGACTATGGCAATGTAAATGAGAGAATGAGGGCATTTTTTTATATGTTAATACAAGTATAGTTTAAATCTGATTTAATCATTTAAGATTTTAAATGACTCCATAGGTATATCAGCTAGATAGTTTTATTATTGTTTTGATTTTTAGCAATTTGAAAAAGCTATTCCAATACCTCAACAAATTTTACACAGACCACTTTAGTTGGAAAGAATTCATCATTGCCTTAATTTTTATCGTTGCGTTTTGTTTTTTTAAATACTACAAATACATCCCTCAGTACAATGGTAAAATATCATTACTGACAAGTTGGTGGTATGAAGCATATTATAAAAATCTTAAATTTCTGTTTCACTTTATACTATACCTCTCTCCACTTTTGATAGGTTACTTAGTTAACAGCATTGTTCATAGAAATTGGAGTTTTTGGAAGAACCCAAAATTTATAACATTGGCAATATTTGGGGTATTGGTATTTTCTTTTAGAAGTTCTATTTCATTCTTTGTTAGTGATTGGTTAGATCAACATTCCGATTATGCTCACGTAGATTGGTTAAATCGAATTATTGGAACTATTGCACGAGGTCTATTTGTGTTTTTAGTTTTGTTTATTTATTGGGTTTTTACGGATAAAAACAATCAACCATTCTATGGCTTTACGTCTAAAGGTTTTGATTTTAAACCTTACTTGGTCATGTTAGCTTGTATGGTTCCTCTTATTGCCGCTGCAAGTACACAAACTGATTTTTTAACATCCTATCCTCGAGTACAACGACTTCAATCTATCGATATAACTATCCCAAGTCATTGGAAGTTTTATGCTATTTATGAAACCTTATACGGATTAGACTTTTTTACCATAGAATTCTTTTTTAGGGGCTTCATGATTCTTGCATTTGTGGGGATTGTAGGTCCTAAAGCCATCATTCCTGTTGCATACATGTATGTTGTCATACACTGGAGTAAGCCCATGGGTGAATTAATCAGCTCTTTTTTTGGAGGTAGTTTATTGGGTATTATATCCTACTACAGTAAATCCATATGGGGCGGAATCATTGTGCATGTTGGTATAGCATGGATGATGGAAATAGGTGCATTTATAAGTAAATACTTTTTCCCATGAATGAATTCTTAGCCTCAGATATAAAATTTTTAAAAGGTGTAGGGTCCACTCGTGCTGAAGTTCTTAAAAAAGAGCTTGGCATTTTTTGTTTTGCTGATTTGATTAATTATTACCCGTTTAGATATGTTGATCGTTCTAAATTTTATAAAATATCTGAAATCGAAACTGACACGAGCTATATTCAATTAAAAGGCAGAATTAAGCATATTGAAGAGGTCGAGACCCTCAAAAAAAAACGATTAATAGCATCATTTTCAGACGGTCAACAAGAAATTAACCTTCTCTGGTTTAAAGGAATCAATTGGATAAAAAAAACCTTAAAAATCAATGAAGAAATTGTGATTTTTGGTAAACCTAACCACTATAAAGGAAATATCAATTTCAGTCATCCAGAAATCGATACCATTGAAAATCGATTAAAATCTGCACCACTAGAGGCAGTATATCACACCTCCGAAATGATGAAAACTCGTCGAATCGAAACTAAGGTTATCCGTCAAATTATCAAAAATGCCCTAAATCACGAACGATATGCAATACCTGAAATATTTAGTGATCAATTTTGCAAAAAATATAAGCTCATTCCTCGAAAAAAAGCATTTCAATACATCCATCAACCCCCAAGTCAACGTCATATAGAAGCTGCACAATACCGTTTCAAGTTTGAAGAGCTATTTTTTTTACAATTCCCCTTTATTCGAAAAAAAATAAATAGAAAAAAGGTCAATCATGGTATTGCTTTTGAGAAAAAAGAAACACATTATAATACATTACTAAATCAACATCTTGAATTCGATTTAACTAATGCTCAAAAAAAGGTTTTAAGTGAAATCTCGTCTGACTTGTATTCTGGCAAACAAATGAATAGACTACTACAGGGTGATGTTGGAAGTGGAAAAACCATTGTGGCTTTTTTAACCATATTACGAGTAATTGATAATAACTATCAAGCAAGTTTGATGGCTCCTACAGAAATACTTGCTATTCAACACTATATTGGGCTTAAAGAATTAGCCGATAAAATCAATATCCAGATAGGGCTTCTAACAGGATCCACTCCAAAAAAAGAACGGATAGAACTTCATGAAAAGTTATTGTCGGGAGATATCAAGCTTCTGATTGGCACTCATGCCTTGATTGAAGACAATGTATCCTTCAAAAATTTGGGACTTGTAATCATCGATGAACAACACCGATTTGGTGTTGCACAACGAGCCATACTTCAAAACAAAGGCATTCAAAACCCTCACGTACTTGTAATGACTGCTACCCCTATACCTCGCACTTTAGCTATGAGTATGTATGGTGATTTAGATTATAGTGTGATTGACGAAATGCCCGCAGGACGTAAACCGATTAAAACTGTTCATAGATTTGGATTTGCACGTCAAAAAGTACTCGATTTTGTCAAGGAACAAATCATCAAAGGAAGGCAGGCATATGTCGTTTATCCATTAATTGAAGAATCTGAAAAATTACATTACAAGGATCTCAACAATGGATATGATGAACTTCTTCTATCATTTCCAAGACCAACGTATCAAGTTGAAATACTTCATGGCAAGTTGAAACCCAGTGACAAAGAGGCCAAGATGAAGGATTTTGCAGAGGGTAAGACTCATATTCTAGTGAGCACAACAGTAATAGAAGTGGGTATTAATGTTCCTAATGCTTCAATAATGATTATTGAAAGTGCCGAAAAATTTGGATTATCTCAACTTCATCAACTTAGAGGAAGAGTAGGTCGTGGAGATGAGCAAAGTTATTGCATATTGCTTAGCAGTAAAAAATTAAGTAATAATGCAAAAACAAGGCTTCAAGCCATGGTACAAACAGCTAGTGGATTTGAGTTAAGTGAGATTGACATGCAGCTACGTGGTTTTGGCGATATTGCTGGCACAAGACAAAGTGGTCTTGATCAATTGAAACTTGCTTCCTTGAATACGGATTCATCTATTGCTGAGAAGGCCCGAGAAGCTGTCGTTGAAATTTTAAGCGAAGACCCAAAACTATCAAACTATCAAAGCCTCTACCTTTTTATGAAAGATAGACAAGGCTACACCGACTGGGAAAATATTGCTTAATCCTACTCAATCAATTCTTTGAGTTTCAAATAATTGTTGGCCACATTTTTTTTATGCGTATCCTCTGCATACATCAATAATCTTGTTTTATGGCTTATTGATTTAAGTGTTATAATATTTGATACTCGAGTCTGGTTATGACCTAATGACTCAAAAGCTATCTTTTCATCCCATTCAAACAAATTTTCAATTAATCCATGTGTAGAAAATGCTTTATTAGTTTGAAATAATAACACCGTCTTATTCATAACCATTGAATTTTCCCCTTGATAATAAAGTTGAAATTGATTTCCAACACCAGAATTGGTATTGATTTCTTCATTAACCGAATCAATACCTTCAACCCATTGAGAAAGGTAAGATGGATCTGTCATGAATAGAAAAACTGAGTCAATTGGAGCATTGAAGTCTTCATTAACTTGAAAAGTTAATTCCTTAGGTGCCATAAACACAAGTCCATAATATGCTGCGGCGATAAATACAATAAAAATACCCGTATATTTAAGTAATTTCATTAAAGAATAATCAATGAGTTAACCTAGCCACATACTTCCCAAGAATATCTAATTCTATATTGACTTTACCCCCAAGCTCTAATGAATTAAAATTAGTATTCTCATAAGTGTAAGGAATAATTGCTACACCAAAACACCTCTTATTTACATCGGTAATCGTCAAACTTGTTCCATTTATCGTAATAGAACCTTTGTGAATAATTAATTTTTCTGGCGAGTGACCATGTATCTCAGTAAATTGATCAGCCAACTTAAACTGATACTCCCAACTACCATCTTTATCATTGATTTGAGTTACAGTTGCAGTACCGTCAACATGCCCTTGAACTATGTGACCATCTAGACGATCACTCATGCGAATACATCTTTCAAAATTTACTTGATCTCCAATAGTCAAGTCTCCTAGGTTAGTTAATCTTAAAGTTTCTTCAATTGCAGTAACCTTGTATCTAAAGCCTTCAATTGAGACTACGGTAAGGCAAACCCCATTATGAGCTACGCTCTGATCTACTTTTAGCTCAGGTGCAAGCTTACTTTCAAACGTAAAATGAATATTTGTTCCGTCTTTTTCTTTATCAACTAGAACTACTATAGACTCAACAATTCCACTAAACATAGTTCATCTATTTGGTGACGCTCCCATCCAAAAACTCTCTATTCATTCGAGCAATATTGCTCAGAGAGATTCCTTTTGGACATTCTACTTCACATGCCCCGGTATTTGTACAATTTCCAAAACCTTCAGCATCCATCTGAGCAACCATGTTTTGTGCTCTCTCTTTTGCTTCGACTTGTCCTTGCGGAAGAAGTGCATATTGAGAAATCTTAGCTCCAACAAACAACATTGCACTACTATTTTTACATGTAGCCACACAAGCTCCACAACCAATACAAGTAGCTGCATCCATTGCAAGGTCAGCGTTCTCTTTGGGAATAGGTGTAGCATTAGCATCTTGTGTGTTTCCACTAGTGTTCACCGAAATATATCCGCCAGAATGTTGAATTCTATCAAATGCACTTCGATCAATAACGAGATCTTTAATCACTGGAAAAGCATTTGCTCGAAATGGTTCTATAAATATCGTATCTCCATCCTTGAAACTTCTCATGTGTAACTGACAGGTTGTTGTCCCCTTAACAGGACCATGTGCTTCACCATTGATAAACATAGAACAACTACCACAGATTCCCTCTCTACAATCATGGTCAAATGCAACTGGGCGTTCGCCACTATCAATCAGTTTTCCGTTCAAGACATCCATCATTTCAAGAAAAGACATATGCTCAGATATTCCTTCTAACTGATAATCAACCATTTTCCCTTTATCTTCAGGACTGTTTTGTCTCCAAACTTTAAGATTTAAATTCATGTCTTTCATGGTTACTTGTATGATCTTTGTTTTAGTTCAATATCGTTAAATTCTAATTTTTCTTTGTGAAGTTTCGCCTCACTTGGAACACCTGTGTATTCCCATGCAGATACAAACGCATAATTTTTATCATCTCTGAGAGCTTCTCCTTTTTGCTCGCCACTTTTCTCTACATATTCTTCTCTAAAATGACCTCCACAACTTTCATTTCGTTGAAGAGCATCCTTGGCAAATAATTCACCTAGCTCCAAAAAGTCAGCAACTCTTCCTGCTTTTTCAAGCTCTTGATTAAGCTCATCTGCCTGTCCTGGTACACTTACATTTTTCCAAAAATCTTCACGCAATTCAGCTATTTCTTTTATGGCTTCCTTGAGCCCTTTTTCATTCCTAGCCATACCACATTTATTCCACATGATATTCCCTAGCTTTCTGTGATAATAATCTACTGAATTCGATCCTTTGTTATTAATCAAGCTATCAATTCGGTCTTTAACCTGCTTTTCAGCTTCATCAAACTCTTTAGTGTCAGTCGGAATTTGACCTGTTCTAATATCTGATGAAAGGAAGTCTCCAATAGTGTATGGCAAAACAAAATATCCGTCTGCTAATCCTTGCATTAATGCAGAGGCTCCCAACCTATTTGCTCCATGATCAGAAAAGTTTGCTTCACCAATCGCATAACATCCAGGAATGGATGTCATTAGATTGTAATCTACCCAGATACCGCCCATTGTATAATGAACTGCCGGATAAATCATCATTGGAGTCTCGTATGGATCATCTGCAACGATTTGCTTATACATATCAAATAAGTTTCCATATTTTGCTTTTACAATCTCTTTACCTAACTCTTTAACTCTTGATTCTGAAGCATTATTTTCACCCTTGATTTTAGCCTGTTCTTTACCATAACGAACAATTGCAGCAGCAAAGTCAAGATAAACTGCTTCTCCTGTAGCATTTACCCCATAACCTTCGTCACATCGTTCTTTGGCAGCCCTACTAGCAACATCTCTTGGCACTAGATTACCGAACGCTGGATAGCGTCTTTCAAGATAATAATCTCTGTTCTCCTCGTTAATTTCAGTTGGTTTTAGCTTACCATCACGAATAGCCTGAGCATCTTCCTTCTTTGCTGGAACCCATATTCTACCATCATTTCTTAATGACTCCGACATAAGTGTCAGTTTACTTTGATAATCTCCACTTCTAGGTATACATGTCGGGTGGATTTGAGTGTAACAAGGGTTTGCAAAATATGCACCACGCTTATGAGCTTTCCATCCTGCAGTAACATTACTACCCATAGCGTTTGTACTTAGGTAAAATACATTACCATAACCACCTGTCCCCAATACTACAGCATGTGCTGAATGTCTTTCTATTTCTCCAGTCACTAAATTTCTAGCAATAATTCCTCTAGCTTTTCCATCTAAAATAACTATATCCAGCATTTCATGCCGGTTATACATTTTGATTTTTCCTCTAGCAATTTGACGGTTCATCGCAGAATAGGCCCCGAGTAATAATTGTTGACCTGTTTGACCTTTTGCATAAAATGTTCTACTTACTAGAACCCCTCCAAAAGATCGATTATCTAAAAGACCACCATAATCTCGTGCAAAAGGGACACCTTGTGCGACACATTGATCAATGATATTAGTGGATACTTCAGCAAGCCGATGAACATTTGCCTCTCTGCTTCTGTAATCTCCACCTTTGACCGTATCATAAAATAATCGATATACAGAGTCTCCATCTCCTTGATAATTTTTAGCAGCGTTAATACCTCCTTGAGCTGCAATTGAATGAGCTCTTCTGGGTGAATCTTGATAGCAAAATGCTTTCACATTATAACCTTGCT
>JAKMFK010000091.1 GCA_022425465.1 Bacteroidia bacterium
CAGTAAGTCAATATCCTAGACGTAATACAATGGGATATAGTTTTCGAACTGCAAATCACCGATATACACTATGGATAGATAAAGAAAAAATAGGTTCAAAAATAAGTGATGATGACATAAAACAAGAAGAACTCTTTGATTATAGTAAAGATCCATTAGAAACAGAAAATCATATAGGTAAAAACGGCTATAAAAATATCTATAACGAACTGAAGCAACAGGCTCTTGGTTTTTTATCTCCAAGCCCAAAATCAGAAAAGAATTCTAATAATACAAATCCATCGGCTGGTATTAAAGATTTGATGTTGCAAGCCGGCTATGACAGCAATAAAGTTTATGTGGGCGCCACTTTAAATCACTCCCAACTCAATACAAAAGTATCTGATCTGTTCCTCAAAGAATTCACGTATTCGACGCCAGAGAATTGCGCAAAGCAAGCAAGAATACATCCGAAGCCAGGCGTATGGGACTGGAACCTTATTGATGACTACCTAGATTTTGCAGATAAAAACAATATAACCCTTCGTATTCACGGACCGATCAGCCCTCAAGCTTCTCATTGGGCAAAAGCAGATAATCGCACAAAGCAGGAATTGGAGCAAAACATGGTGGCATACTTTACTGCATTGTGCAAGCGTATGAGTAGTGAGCCCTCAGTAAAGTGGATGGATGTCGTCAACGAAACAATAACACCACAAGGAAATTGGTTTGAAGAAAAACCAGGAGTCACACAATGGGAAAATCCCTGGGAGCAAATAGGGAGGGATGAAAATGACGTACCACTATACATCACCAAAGCATTCGAAATATCGAATAGATATGCACCAAATGTTAGTCAGGTGTTTAATCAGCATGGAGGGATGGAACCAAAAATGTGGGAAAAGGTTAAAGAGACCATCATTTATCTAAAAAAGCAGGGATACCGTGTAGATGGTCTTGGGTGGCAAGCACATTTGAGAAGTGATGTTCCTTTGGCTTTAGACAAAAAACAGCTCGATTACTTTGCTTCTCTGATTGATTGGGCGCATCAAAATGATTTAGATTTTCATGTTACCGAAATTGACTATAAAATTTGGGATAGCAACAATGACTTTAAAGCTCTTAATGATCAAGCAGATGCATATGCTAACATTCTTAATGTATTGTTGTCAAAGCGAGACAATGGTGTAGTTACTTTTAACACTTGGGGAATGGTTGATGGAAAAAAGGGGAAACATCACGACAAGCACCGCTTTATTTTTGATATAAACAACAATCCTAAGCCAGCATATTTTTCGTTGAGAAACACAATTTTGAGCCCTGAAGCTGAACTAAAAATCAAATAATATATGAGACACCTGTTATTTATTTTCTTTGCATCCTTTTCATTAATTGCTCAGAATAATCCCTTGTATTTGGATTCAAATGCTGATGTAGAGGATCGCCTAAGCGATTTGATGGCACGAATGACCCTTGAGGAAAAAGTAGGTCAGATGTGTCAATTTGTTGGATTAGAGTATTTAAAAAAACAAAAGAGAAACAAAAGATCTGCTGGCGATGCATCTAAGCTTAATAAAGATGCTTTTGCGATGTATGGCTTGTCTGAAAGTGAAATAATTCAAGAAATTATCGATGGAAAAATTGGCTCATTCCTTCATGTTCTTGATCCTGAGGAGGTAAACTATTTGCAAGGTTTTACATTACAGTCTAGGTTAAAGATTCCACTTATTATTGGAATTGATGCGATACACGGAAATGCCATGGTTCGAGGAACAACTGTTTATCCATCGCCAATATCAATTGCAGCTACGTTTACTAATGATTTTGCTTATGACGTGGCCAAACAAAGTGCAAGGGAGATGAGAGCTACAGGATCTCAATGGACATTTATGCCAAATGTTGATGTGGCGCGTGATCCAAGATGGGGTCGTGTTGGCGAAACTTTTGGAGAAGATCCATTTATGGTAGGTGAAATGGGTAAAGCCATGATTATGGGATTTCAGGGAGAGGACTTTAGCAAACTAAATAATGTAATTGCTTGTGCAAAACATATGATTGCTGGGTCTGAACCACTCAATGGACTCAATATCTCTCCAATGGATGTCTCTGAACGATCCCTATATGAAATTCATTTGCCACCTTATAAAAAGGCAATAGATGCAGGGGTATATACAATAATGGCAGCTCACAATGAGCTCAACGGAATTCCAAGTCATATGCACAAAGGTCTCATGACAGACTTACTCAGAAATGAATGGGGTTTTGATGGATTTTATGTAAGTGACTGGTATGATATCAAGCGAATATGGTCGTATCACAAAGTTGCAAGAAACTACAAAGAAGCATCACTATTTTCTGTAGAAGCAGGAATGGATATGAATATGCATGGCCCTGAATTTTATGACTTTATTGTTGCTTTAGTAAAAGAAAATAAGTTGTCAATCGATAGAGTTAATGAGGCGTGCTCAAAGATATTATATGCAAAATTTCAACTTGGCTTATTTGAAAATCGCCTTGTTGATACCTCCAAAGTGGGCGAAAATATTTTTGTAAAAAGTCATTTAGATAAAGCTGAGGAAATAGCTGACAATTCGATCACTCTCTTAAAAAACAACAACTCACTCCCTATCAACAATTCAAATGCAAAAAGGATATTAGTCACCGGACCTAATGCACATAATCACACCACTTTGGGAGATTGGCATTTTGAGCAGCCAGAGGAAAACGTTGTGACTATTTTTGAAGGCATACAGCAAATAGGAGAAAATTATAACCATAAAGTAGATTATTACGATTCTGGTATCAAGATTAGAAACATTCAAGATTCGAAAATCAAAGCTACTGCTGAAATGTCAACAAATTATGACCACGTATTTGTTGTTGTTGGCGACAATTCTCTAAGATATACATGGGAGGGTGGTAAAAGCTTTCAAAAGACAGCAGGAGAAAACAAAGCGAGAAGTTTTTTAGGTCTACCTGGAAAACAGCTTGATTTAGTAAAATCCATTTATGAAAAAAACAAAAACCTCACTGTAATTTATGTAAGTGGAAAACCGATCAGTGAGCCATGGATAGAAGATAATATTAAGTCAATTATTCATGCTTGGGAGCCAGGAAGCATGGGAGGAAAATCTGTGGGTAAAATCGTTTTTGGGGACATAAATCCAAGCGGGAAAATGCCCATGACGACCGCAAGGTCAGTAGGTCAACTTACGATGGTGTATAATCACAAACCCACGAATTATATTCATAAATATGCTTTTGAGAAAACAAAACCACTCTATAGATTTGGTTTTGGATTGAGTTATACCACTTTCTCTATTTCAAAACCAACCTTGTCAACATCCAAATGGGATGGCACAGGAAAGGTGATTGTTGAGGTAGATGTTAAAAACACTGGCAAAAGAGATGGAATGGAAACTGTTCAGCTTTACATCCGAGACTTGTTCAGTAGTGTTACTCGACCAGTACTGGAACTCAAAGGATACAAAAAAGTAAATGTGGCACCAGGCGAAACCAAACGCGTAACCTTTAGCCTAGCACTAGATGATTTTGCGTTTTACGATAGAGAAATGAAGTATAAAGCTGAAAAAGGTGAATTCAATATTTTGGTAGGTAACGCTGCAAATTTGGCTAAACTCAAAAAAACTACAATCCAATTAACTAAAAACATTTATATAAATGAAAACTAATTTCTTCATATCAATAATCATTAGCTTCTTTTGCTTTTCAACAATAGCGCAAGAATCAAATCAAAAAAACGTTTTGCTGATCATTGTAGATGACCTACGACCTGCTCTGCCAACATATGGGGCTACTCAGGTTGT
>JAKMFK010000108.1 GCA_022425465.1 Bacteroidia bacterium
ACAAATTTTTAGTAATGGGTGTAACACGATTAGAAAGAAAAGGTAGAAAAAACAAGACTGTAGCCAAGGTTAGAGTTGCAACTATCAAAAGATTAAGAAGTAAATCTACAGTAGAATCTCCTAATAAGAAGAATCTGGTGTTGTAATTGGCGGTGTTATGGATGTATTAACAACTATGAATGCTAAGCCTACAAAAGCTAAAAAAGCTGCACCAAAAAAAGAGGTTGTTGAAGAAACAGAAACAACAGAAGCAGTACAAGAAGATAAAATTGAAGGATAATTTATATCCCTTATACATAAAGTCCCTCATAAATATGAGGGACTTTTTTTTTACTATATCTTATCGTTTCAAATGAACAATGCCCTTTGAGGATCTGGCTTGTGATAAACCATTGGATATGCCACGCCAACTTGATGTCCAAAAGTACACACCATCTTGACACAATACATTTTGATAACTACCATCCCATGCATTATTGATATCTGTGGTTTCAAAGATCAACCCACCCCACCGATTATAAATCTTCAATTTGAATTCAAATAATTTTGGACAATCTCTTGTGGGTTTAAAACCATCATTTAAGTTATCACTATTAGGTGTAAATGCATTAGGATAAACCAAATCGCAAAGACAATCAATTAGGTTTATATCAAATGAAGTGCTGTCATCACCACATTGATTACTCATTTTTACATCTATTCGGCCATCCACATTTTTAAGTATAAACTCCTCACCCGAAACTAGGTCATTCCACAAAACATCGCCATTAGCGTTGGGTATAGATACGGTAATTTCTTCATTCACACACAATAGGACATCATCTAAAAAGCTCAATAATGGTGGATCTAAATCCCTTATCTCAATAGTGTCAGAGTCAAAACACACATTTTCCTTACTAATATCTAAAATATAAGTCCCAGCAGAAATTACATCAATAGTTGGTTGATTACTACCTGTGTTCCAAGAATAATCAATTGTATTTGGCAAGTTTGGATTTATAACAAGAGTATCTCCAATACATAGCAACTGATCAGAGCCAAGGTTTAGTTGTTCTAATGTAACAGATCGAATGGGATATGTATCAGATACTGAATCGCAACCATTTTTTGCTATCACAAGAATATTATCCGTTACAGAAAAATATCGAGAAGCACTTGATAATCCATCCTCCCACTGATAAATGGCATCACTTGGATTAATATCTAAGTTAATTAATGTAGAATCACCAAGACAAAACAAACTATCTCCTGAAATTTTTATTTCTGGACTTACACTTGTGGTAATATTAAAGGTGTCATCGGCATAGCAAACCCCCTGCCAAGCTCTTAATGAGTATTCCCCCTCGTCCACCCAAGTTATAATTTTATTTCGAGAACCACTATTCCAACGTATAGAGTCGTATTTTGATGTCAAATCAAATGAGTAGCCTACTCCATTACATAGCAGGGTATCTTGAACCTCATCCATTATAAAAGGAGGGTCTACATCTACAAACAAGGTATCCTTAAAAACATTATCACATAAATCTTTGTACTCCACATAGTAGGTTATGGGTACAGTGGTAGAACAAGATGGTGTCCGAATTGAATTATTATCCAAATATAAATCAGGTGTCCATGTGTACTGATCATTTTTACTTTCTCGAGCATTCAATAAGATTGATCCTCCTTTGCATAAGGTCATCGTGTCCTCTACCAAAATATCATCTCTAAGACATGCAGTTTGACGATTATTTAATCCACCAGTAGATGATGTGAATCCCCAATAGACAAGGTTATCTCCGTTGAATATATTTTTTTGAATATCGTAAAAAATTCGCTGTCTCAAATCACAATCAAACCATACCTGAAGTTCTTTCGTACTCTCAGTCCATACGATACGAACAAGGTGATCTAATCCATCTTCTATGTTACCTCCACCTGAAATTGCAGCTACAGGAGCACTAATACTATTCGTACTATTATGATCTACACTCCCATTCTTTAATATCGCTATATGATCACTTGCGATATCCCCTTTGTCTTGATTATTAAAATCGTCAAACTCAACACCAAAACTTGGCGAAAAGCCCTCAAACCCTAGTCCACCACCAGATTTTCCAATGGCTTTATTGCTGACATCCTGCATTACAAATACAATTCCATCAGCACCTGAATTATCTTTACCACCAAAATTTAAGGAAAATTCTAAATCAAAATCCTTTGATAAATCGATAGGATCAGCATACCAAACCGATCCTAATTGCCAGTCTAATGCACCCGTGAGTTGATAACAATTGCCCCCTAATGAACGTGCATTTCCATTAGCAAAATAAGACTGTCCATAGCTCTTTACAGGTAATGATGCTAACAAAAAGAGCAAATAAAGAGCGTATATTTTCTTCAAACTTTTCAAGCTATAAACAAATATAACGAAATTGGTTATAGTATTAATAACTATAAGTCAGTTTTAGGATGTTAGTTCCTTGATATCTAATTTGATTTTATTAACCAAACTATCTGCAACTCGTTGTGTATTTCCCTCAGCATAAATCCGAATTATCGGTTCTGTATTTGATTTACGAAGGTGTACCCATTCCATATCAAACTCAATTTTTACACCATCTACCGTGTTTATAGGTTGATTTTTATATTTTTCTTTAAGACGGTCTAAAATCAGGTCAACGTCAATTTCTTGGGTTAATTGAATCTTATTTTTACTAATAATATAGTTAGGATAACTAGCCTTCAAATGACTCATAGGTCTATTTTCTTTGGCGAGGTGAGTCAAGAACAAAGCAATACCAACAAGAGCATCTCTACCGTAATGTAACTCAGGCAATATGATACCACCATTGCCTTCGCCACCAATCACTGCATTGGTTTGTTTCATCATTTTTACCACATTCACCTCCCCAACAGCACTAGCTTGATAACTACCACCATGTTTCTCGGTTACATCTCTCAAAGCACGTGTGCTTGATAAATTAGAGACTGTATTTCCTTTGGTTTGGCTCAATACATAATCTGCTACAGCAACAAGGGTGTATTCTTCTCCAAATACATCTCCATTCTCATTTACAAAAGCTAAACGATCTACATCAGGATCTACTATGATTCCTAGATCAGCATTACTTCTAATCACTTCAGCAGATAAATCTGTAAGGTGCTCAGGCAATGGTTCTGGATTATGCGGAAACTTACCGGTAGGATCACAATAAATCTCAATCACATTTGACACTCCCAGTTTTTTAAGTAATTGAGGTACGGCTATCCCACCTGATGAATTGACAGCATCCACTACCACCGTAAAATTCTTTTTACGAATTGCAGCGATATCAACAAGAGGTAACTTCAGTATTTCTTCGATATGCCAATCGATGTATCCACTTTCTAACTGATAAGATCCAAGCGAATCAATTTCGTTATACTCAAAGTCTGCATTTCGCACCTTTTCAATGATTTGATTTCCTATTTCTTCTGATATGAACTCACCTTGACTATTCAGAAGCTTCAGAGCATTCCATTGTTTAGGGTTATGACTTGCCGTTAAGATAATACCTCCTGCAGCATTTTCATTCACTACAGCCATTTCTACAGTTGGGGTTGTACTTAAACCCAGATCAACTAAATCAATTCCCTTACTTATTAGAGTACCGCAGACCAATTGATTAACCATAAACCCTGAAATTCGTGCATCACGACCAACCACTATTTTTTTATTATCGTTATTAACGACCGCATCAGCAAAGGCTGTGGTGTATTTTACGATATCAAGCGGAGTCAAACCTTGGTCTTCCGAACCACCAATAGTTCCGCGAATACCCGAAATCGATTTTATTAAAGTCATTTACGTTATTACGTTCTATGACTGCAAATAAACAACCTTTGTGTGTCTAGTTTAATACAATCTTAATAACATGTTATGCGGTTATTGTGGATTAGATTTTAAATAATCAAATTATAAGACATCGCTTATTATACTCTGTTCATATCCCGTGAATAACACTAGCATAAAATAAGCGTTTAAAAAACTATACATTTGTAGTGGCAAAACGGCTTATCGCGGGTATGTTTTATATCTGAGGAAAGTCCGGGCAACAAAGAGTAATGCACCTTTGGAAACAAAGGGTGTCTTGGTTGAGAAACTGAGATAACAGCAAGTGTAACAGAAAATAACCGTTCGTCTTGGCGAATAAGGGTGAAAAAGTGAGGTAAGAGCTCACACGCTTGAATAGTAATATTCATTCGGTACAAACCTTGCATGTTGTAAAACCAAGTAAACTACAGATTTAGGGCTACTCGTTCTAGTATCGTTTTTCGTTCGCTGTAGAGGGTAGGTTGCATAGATAAATGATAAGCTCATTCGCTTTTGCGAAGAGACAGAACCTGGCTTATAGTTTTGCCATTTTTATACAAAAGAAAAAAAGACTTAAAACACATGGCACGAATACTAATCGTAGATGATGAACAAAGCATAAGAGAAACCCTCCGAGAAATATTGGAGTACGAAGGATATGAAATTGAAGAGGCTAAAGACGGAGAAAAAGCAATTGCTCTAATCAAAAAATTTAACTACGATGCTGTTTTATCCGATATTAAAATGCCCAAATTGGATGGCATAGAAGTTTTAGAAAAAGCAAAGACCATTGCACCTGAACTTCCCTTCATTATGATATCAGGACACGGTACCATTGAAACTGCAATAGAAGCAACTAAAAAAGGTGCATTTGATTTTATCAATAAACCACCTGACTTAAATAAGCTCTTAATTACTGTAAGAAATGCAGTAGACAAAAACAACTTGGTGATTGAAACCAAGGTTTTAAAACGTCAAATTACCAAAACACGCGAGATACTTGGCGACTCTCCAAGCATTAAAAAAATTAAAAAAACCATCGAAAAGGTAGCACCTACTGATGCACGCGTATTGATTACAGGTGAAAATGGAACTGGAAAGGAATTGGTCGCACGGTGGATGCACGAGAAGAGCAATCGATCTGACAAACCCATCATAGAAGTGAATTGTGCAGCCATCCCTGGCGAACTTATAGAGAGTGAACTATTCGGTCATGAAAAAGGTTCGTTTACATCTGCTATCAAGCAAAAACTTGGAAAATTTGAAAAAGCCTCTGGCGGTACTCTTTTCCTTGATGAAATTGGCGATATGAGTCTAGCTGCTCAAGCTAAAGTTCTCAGAGCTCTCCAAGAAAATAAGATTACTCGAGTTGGTGGCGAAAAGGATATTGAAGTGGATGTTCGAATTATTGCAGCTACTAATAAAGACCTGATGCAAGAAATTGAAGATGGCAATTTTAGAGAAGATCTTTATCACCGTATCTCAGTCATTGTTGTACATATTCCTACCCTCAACGAACGTGTAGAGGATATTCCCATACTTGCTGAAAAATTCATGGAGGATATCTGTCAAGATAACGGTATCAATAAAAAGCAAATTACTGCTGGTGCCATGCAAGGACTCAAAAACATTTACTGGAGTGGAAACATTCGTGAATTACGCAATATTGTAGAACGATTAGTCATCTTATGTGACGATAAAATTACCGAAGAAGACATTCAACTATATGCCAATAACGGAAAGAAAAAACCAGGTACCATTGATGCCATTAATGAATTTAGTCGTTTTCAAGATTTCAAAGACTATGCAGAAAAAATGTTTATCGATGCTAAATTGAAAAAGAATAATTGGAATGTCGCCAAGACATCTGCAGAAATTGATATTCAGCGAAGCCATTTGTATAACAAAATTGACAAATTTGATCTCAAACGAAATTCCTCATGATCGGAAATGACGTTGCTCATGCAGCCCGTTTGCTTGAA
>JAKMFK010000110.1 GCA_022425465.1 Bacteroidia bacterium
CTGTATCATCATGCAGAACATGAAAAATAATCACTTCATGTTTTTGATGTTTCAAATGACGAATAGCATCAAAAAGGCGTTCAAGTGATTGTTCTTTTTCAAAGAAATCGGTAAAAAGTACAACTAAACCCCTTCGATGAATTTGATTAGCAATTTGGTGGATAGTTTCACTAATATCAGTTGTTCTTTTATTTGTAGCATAACTAAGATATGATTCCAATTTAAAAAGCAACTCTTTATAATGCCTAGTTGAAGAGGACACTTTTGTAAACTCTCTTACTCCCTCATCAAAAAAGCACAACGACGAGGCATCTCGTTGCTTCCTAAGAATTTCCATAAATGATGCCGAAAGGAAAATTGAAAATTGTAGCTTACTCAATAAACCCTCGTGATTTATTTGCATACTGGGTGATACATCAATTAAAAAATGGCATCTTAAATTAGTTTCTTCATCAAAATACTTGTTGTAGAGCTTATCAGTTCGTGCAAAAAGCTTCCAATCTATATTTTTAGTATTATCTCCAACATGATATGGTCTGTGTTCAGCAAATTCAACTGAATAACCTTGATATGGGCTTTTATGATAACCTGTAATGAATCCTTCAACTGCTTTTCTTGCTAGTAAATCAAGACTTCCTACTTGAACAATATCTTCTGGTCGAATTTGCATAAAAAAAGCGACATGGTCATTTAAAACACATATCGCTCAATATTACAAAATTATCTTTCGATTAAGCTAATTGATTATCAATTTTATCTGTAATTGACGTTTTGGGTACAGCCCCAACGATTTTATCAACAACTTCACCATTACTAAAGACCAATAAAGTTGGGATACTACGCACACCATATTTCATTGGAGTACCCGGATTCATATCAATATTCATCTTACCTATTTTAGCCTTACCAGTATATTCAGTTGCAATCTCTTCAACGATTGGTCCTATCATACGACATGGTCCACACCATTCAGCCCAAAAATCAACTAAAACTGGAGTGTCGCTATTTAATACTTCTTGTTCAAAATTTGAATCTGAAAATTCTAATGCCATAATTTTTTTGTTTTTACAATGCAAATTTACATCGTAATTTGATGGTATGAAATAAGCAATGCTTATATATCTATAAAATTATAATTTGAGTAGTTCAATTCTGATAATTGTTCCAACTCCTAAATCGGAGGACTTGACATAAATCTTTCCTTCGTGATAATTCTCAATAATTCGTTTTGCTAAGGATAATCCTAAACCCCAACCTCTTTTTTTAGTTGTATAACCAGGCTTAAAAATGGTCTTCTGTTTATTTGTTGCTATTCCTTTACCTGTGTCATGAACATCAATAAAAATAAAATTTGAATCATCCTCAAAAACCTCAAACCATATTCTACCTTCTCCATCCATGGCATCCACAGCATTTTTACACAAATTTTCAATGACCCATGCAAAAAGAGGTTTATTCACAGAGACTAAAATCTTATCTAACTTCTCTAAATCTTTGATTGTAATTGAAACTTTATCTGATGTTCTTGAATTGATATATGAAATACTTTCATTTAAAACATCGTACAGTTTATATATAGATAATGATGGTTCTGATCCAATTTTTGAAAACCGTTCAGTTATTAGATTTAACCGTTCCAAATCGTGATTAATTTCATCAATAATATTTGATGGAACCGAATAATCCCCTTCTTTCAGATAATCAACCCAACCTATTAGAGATGATATAGGTGTACCTAATTGATGAGCTGTCTCTTTACTCATACCAGCCCATACCTTGTTTTGCTCACTCCTTCTGCTATAACTAAAAGCAAAGTAACTAATCATCAAAAAGAGAGCTATTATTCCAAGCTGAAAGTATGGATAAATCCTTAATTGATTTAATAGTCTTGAATTTTCGTAATAGATTTTAATTTTTTGACCAACAATATATTCAATTTCAATAGGCTCGTTTTCAAGTTCCATCGTTTTAATTTTATATCTCATAAAATTATTACCATTGTAACCTGAAGAATCCAGATTTCGACTACCCTTAACGATGCCATCATCATCAGTTAAAATTACAGGGATCGTGGTATTATCCTCTATGATTTTAAAAAGAAAATTGACATCACCTTCAAAATCAGGCGAGGCAATTAAGCGGGTTGCATCTGCCCAAGTAGCAATCTTTGTACGTTCTCTGAGTTCCAGCTTATTCACCAAACCATTGGTATACCAGAGCGAAAAGAAACCAATTAAAAAAGCAAATGCTAAAAGAATAATCTTTAAAATGTTCTTAAAACGATATGAATTGTTTCGATAACTGATACTCGAAGTTAAAATTTCATAACTAAAAATCAGACAAAAAAGTATTTTTGCTATGTGATTTTTGAGTTTAAAGACACCAATTTTACTAGAACTGTTGATTTATCTCAAGGTATTGAAATTGGGATACCGATTCAACGAGGCTCTGGCGTAAGTAGCTTTGATATTGACTCAGCCAAATATCAGGTTTACCAAAAAAACGGATTTATAGGTAGTAAAAATAAAGGTGGGTCATGCAATCTTGAAACAATTACGTTTACACCACATGGAAATGGAACACATACTGAATGTTTTGGTCATATAAGTTCAAACAACCACTATGTTAATGATTTTATTAAGGATTATTTCTATTCTGGCCTACTTTTTACTGCTCATTCAATTGAAGTTGATGGCCAACTAACACTTGACTTTAATAACCTAAAATTAGATGCAGAAAAAAATATTAAATCACTAATAATTAGATCGTTACCAAACGAAAAAAACAAAATAAACTTCAACTATTCAGGACAAAACACTCCATACATAATTCCTAATGACATGGAAAAATTAGTGCAAATGGGCATAGAACATCTTATTATTGATTTACCCTCTGTTGATCCTGAGTGGGACGAAGGTAAACTGGCTTCTCACCATATTTTTTGGAATTATCCCAATTCACCAAGAACTCACTGCAGTATAACTGAATTTGCGTACATTCCTAACAACATTCCAGATGGAGAATACCTTGTTAAGCTAAATATCTCCAACTTTATATCTGATGCTGCACCGAGCAGACCAATCATATACCCACTAATCAAATCATAGGTTTGAACGAAAAATTCCTATACTTCCTTTCATTTCTGTGTAGTAGATACATCAATTTAATGGGTAATCGAAATTACCCATTCAAACAGATTCTAGTCATAAAATTAGATGAGATAGGTGATTTGGTAACAGCTCTACCCGTTTTCTACAATATTCACAAGCAATATCCAGAAGCTCAAATTACCCTATTATGCAAGCCTTTTAATGCTATTTTTTTCAAAAATGTAGATTATGTAAATTGCATTCATAGTATTGATAAACAAATTAATTCAATCAATTATAACCTGATATTAGATTTAAGAGGTAATAAACAAACCCTTAAATATGCTCTCTCCTCAAAACCAAGATACAGATTAGATCGTGGAAGTATCCGTTTTAAAAATAAGTTTTTAGGAAGCCAAAAAAACGAAATAGACACAAACCTTGAAGTAATCAGTCCATTAATTGATGAAGAAATGCTTCAATCTAATGCAATCTACCTTTCAAATAAAGAAACAGCTAAAATTGCTCAATTCATGGAGCTTGAAGGTTTGAATAAATTTGTAATCATCCATGCTGGGGCAAGAGATAAAGCCCGAAGATGGCCAATTGATCGGTTTCAAGAAATTATTGAATATATCAATAATCAATACTCTATGTCGTGCATGTTAGTTGGTGGCGAAGATGATAAAGAGTTAAATGACAAGTGCCTTCAAGGCGTTCAAAATAAAAATAACCGTAATGTCGTTGGGTTATTTGATTTAATTGAATACGCCGCTCTATGCTCAAAAGCGACTTTATTCATTGGTAATGAAAGTGGGCCACTACATATTGCTGCTGCTCAGAACACTCCAACTATTGCTCTTTTTGGTCCAGGAGTAAAAAATGTTTTTTATCCCAAAAACGATAAATCCATCGTACACCACTACTTTTTAGCAAACGGACACAACAAACAAACTATTGAAAACAGTACTATATTTTCGATTTCTACTTTTGAGGTAAAACAGTCGATAGATCGCTTACTTTCATAGAATAAGCATCAAAGTTCATTTTCAATTTACTAGTTTTGTATCTCAAAATTAATTTAACATGTATACCGTGAATAACAAAAAACTTTTCCCTAGCTTCCCTAAATTCAAACTTGGATGGTTTATAGGTCTATTTTTCATTTTTATCATTCTTACAAAATCAGCCACTACAATTCGTTCTGGTCAAGCAGGAGTCTTATACAAAACCTTCGGAAATGGTGTCGTTACAGACAAAACTTATGGTGAAGGATTTCATATTGTCGCTCCATGGAATAAAATGATTATCTATGAGGTGAGACAGCAAGAAGTTTTTGAGCAAATGTCTGTATTATCAAGCAATGGACTTGAAATTAAATTAGACGCTTCAGCATGGTTTCAACCCGATTATGAAAATCTTGGTAAACTCCATCAACAAAAAGGTGAAAATTATGTAGATCGTGTTTTATTACCTACCATTCGATCGGCAGCAAGAAGTGTAGTTGGTAGATACACTCCAGAACAATTATACAGCAGTAAAAGAGACGCTATTCAAAATGAAATTTATGAAGAGTCAAAGAAAATTGTTTCAAGAGAGTTTATCCAACTGAATGAAATACTTGTTAGAGACGTTACTCTTCCTAATACAATTAAAGATGCTATTGAGCGTAAACTAAAGCAAGA
>JAKMFK010000161.1 GCA_022425465.1 Bacteroidia bacterium
TTGGATATGAATATCACTATTCCAAAAAACAACAAAGCTGCAGGTATGGGGAATTTGGTTCAAGTGGATACGCTTTATCCAGATAGTAGTTTGGTTTTTCACTGGGAGCATCGCTATCCAATAGCGACTTATTTAGTGGCTGTGGCGGTTACCGACTATTATGAAGAAAGTCATTATATAAAATTCAGTGATGGGGATAGTATTTATCATTTGGATTATATCTATCCATCATACAAACCCCAGGCAGATACACTTCGATGGGCTATTGATGGCATGATGCGTGGTTTTGATAGTTTGTTTGGAGATTATCCCTTTCGTAAAGAAAAATATGGTCATGCGATGTTTGGCAGAGGTGGAGGTATGGAGCATCAAACCATGAGTTTCATGTCTCGATTGGATTTTGATCTGATGGCACATGAATTGGCACATCAGTGGTTCGGTAATAAGATAACCTGTGGTTCGTGGCAAGACTTGTGGTTAAATGAAGGTTGGGCAACATACTCCAATGCGATAGCTCGGGAGTTAATTAAAAGCAAAGAAGAATATCATGAATTTTTGATTAAGAGCATCAGTCGAGCTACGCGTAATAACGGAGGGGCAGTATATGCTTATGATACGACTAATGTGAACGAATTGTTTAATGGTGATATGCGATATCGAAAGGGAGCGATGGTTTTGCATCAGTTGAGATGGGAAATAGGTGATTCTGCCTTTTTTGAAGCTACTCGAAACTACCTTAAAAATACAGATTTGTGTTATGGTTTTGCATACACTGTAGACTTTATAGATGAGATGGAAGCTGCAAGTAATAGGAATCTTTCACCTTTTTTTGATCGTTATGTATTCAAAGAAGGGTTCCCTATCTTGTCTGTAGAGTGGAATAGAATAAATACTAAAACGATTAACATAAACGTATCGCAAACCACTTCCCACCCATCCGTTGAATTTTTCCCTTTGCGTATCCAATTTCATGCAAAATGGGAGGGTGGTGATAGCATTTTTACTATTGATCATAGTCAGGCTATTGAAAATATAATCTTGCATCTCGGACATAAGGTGGAAGAGTTAATTATTGATCCCAATTATTGGAATTTAGCCAAATACACGTTGTTTGATGGGGATCACTCTGATATGTCGGCAGTATCGATTTATCCTAATCCAGCTGAACAGAAAGTAAAAGTGTTCGTATTGGATAAGAAAGTAGATGCTTTAGAAATAACGGACTGTTTGGGTAGACTAGTTTCGGAATATGAAATCCTACAGCTAAAAAATAGTACGATTGATTTAGATGTAAGTCATTTGAAACCAGGTCCTTACTTTATTAAAATTAGTGCTGAAGGTAATCAATCGACTACAAAGATGATAAAGCAATAAACTTTTAGGAGTTGATGGCATTTAGCAACTCCTCGCTTAGTGGGTTGGTGTTAGAACCGAAGTGATTCATTAGTTTTCCATTCTCATCAATTAAAAACTTATTGAAATTCCAACTTACAGAAAAATCATCTAATCCATTGAGATTTTTGTTTGTCAACCATTGATAGATTGGATGTTGATTTTCACCTCTGACATGTATTTTATCTGTTAAGGGGAAGGTTACATTGTAGTTTTTTTGACAGAATTGGGCAATCTCCGAATTGGTGCCAGGCTCTTGTCCCATAAACTGATTGCAAGGAACCCCTATTACTTGAACAACATCTCCGAAACGTTCATTAAGCTTTTGTAAATCAGCATATTGAGAGGTATAGCCACACCTTGATGCAACATTGACCAAAAGGATTTTTTTACCCTCATAGTCTCGCATATTGATCACTGTTTTGTTGTTCAAAGAAGCAATGGTAAACGTATGGAAAGTTTGAGAGGGTTTAGTATTTAAGCTCATTTCTTGATAGGGTTTAGTTGCTTTTGAATGATTGCAAGCAGTGAAAAGAAATAATAAGTTAATCAAATAAATGATGTTCATGTGATTTAAAAACAACTAAAACTTGTCATGGTTTGTTAAGCGTCACAAAAAAGGTTCGAACTAACAAGCTAATTAAAAACAATACGTTTAGCAATATGTTTTTTGAATATATACAATAACAATGACACAATTAAGCAGAAAATTTCTATTAATGGTTTTTAATTTAATTTTAATTGGGAATTCTTACGCCCAAGTTTCATGTGATGCTGATTACAAGGTGCTGCTCACAGACTATTCGTTTACACCATCAGAGCTGACCATCTTACCGGGTGAAACGGTAGCTTTTATAAATGTGGAAGGAACACACAATGTGAATGGTGTTAAAAATACAAAAACGGGAGAGTCATTTAATAACCCAGTTGATTTTTCGTTGCCTCAATCTGTTGGTACAACTGAAGGGGTTTGTATGGGGGTCATTAAATTTGACACACCTGGGGTTTATAATTATGATTGTGGAGTTGGTTTTCATGCTGACTTAGGAATGGTTGGTTCAATCAATGTGGATGCATTTACCATTAAAGACTTAATGATGGGTAATCCAACAACAGGTGAGCCTTATCTCGAAGAGACCTTTCAATCTACTTACGCAATGACCTATTATTTAGGGAGAGAATTAGATAGTACAGTTGATTATACCGTGTTTGTACCAAATCAAAATGCAGTAGATGCCATCAAAGAGTATATGCAGTTAGGGCAATTTGATATGTTAAGCTTTTACGATCTAAAACCTGCTTTGGAGTATCATATAGTTGAAGGAGTATACATGGCTAAGGACTTAAGCGATGGTCAAAGTTTACCAACAATGTATGGTCAAAATGTGAGTATTACCGAAAAAGATGGAGTATTACGAGTTGATGGTGCGGCAATAATTTCTACTGATTATAAGGCGAGCAATGGGGTGGTGCACATAATTGATCAAACTTTAGCACCAAGAGGTTTACCTAAGGCGTCTGTTTGGGATATTGTTGAACAAAGTCCAGATCACAACTTTTTTGAGGAGGCCATTGTTAATGTGGGTTTAAGAAACACATTAAGACAACAAGCAGAACTAGATCCTAATGGGGGGAAACCTGGTCCATTTACATTATTTGCCCCAACTGACGATGCAGTTAATGCGTTGGCTCAATCACTAGGTATGACGATTGTTGAATTTATGAATTCAAGCTTTATCGATGACTTAGCCAATCAACATATTATCGCAGGTAGAGGTGAAAAAGAAAAATTTTATGATGGTTTAGTGGTGACCAATTTTGCTAGAGAAGACTTAACTATAGGTGTTACTCCAACAAATACATTTACGATTAATGGCATAGATATTATTGTTACCGATTTGCTAGCCTATAACGGAGTAGTCCACATTATCGATGCTGCCATACCTATTGATATTCCTAATAAAAGTGGTACATGTGGTACTTGGAAATTGGCAATGTACGACGAAAATGGAGATGGTTGGAATGAAACGAATGTCTACATTCAAATAGATGGAGAGCTTTTTAGTACTCAAACACTCCCTTTTGGAACTTCATCAATATTTGAATTTGGTGTTGATTCGGGGTCAGTGGTCGATATATATTCATTCTCACCCAATGCAAATACAGCAGGTGAGTCATATAAGATATTCGATGAGAATGATCGGCAAATTGCGGCCTCTGGTCAGAATGGTAAAGCCGTTAATTCCCTTGGTTTGTTAGCTTGTGCTGAACCGTCGGATTGTGGGATGATTGAGGTGAAACTGCTAGATAGAATAGGAGAAGGATGGTTGCAAGGCTACTTGGAAGTATACAGAAATAAATCACTGTATATCACTATCCAGTTTTTTCAAGGGGATGAACAATCAACATTTATACCAGCAAATTATGGGGATGTATTTGATTTTGTAGCAACAGAAGGAACGTTTGAGCCTAGATTTAATTCATATGTTGTATATGATGCGGATGGTAATATTTTAGTAGATCAAAGAAGTGATGCAAAATTTCCTGACAATGTTTATGATATAATTGCTTGTGAGGAAGATGTAGATGACGATAACAATAATGATACTACAGAAGTTACTTATACAACCACAACCCTCTTCCCTAATCCAGTTTCCGATAAACTCTTTATCACAACTGGTATGGAAATACAACGTGTGGAAATCACAAATATGTTAGGTCAAAAGGTGTATGATGAACCATTTAAGCCTGAGCCATTGAATGTGTCTTTACTAAAAATGGGAGCTTATGTTGTTAAGCTCGTTACTCCTGAAGGACCAGAATTTTATAATATCTCAGTCATACGCTAAAGCATCCATGATGCTTAAATAATTTACATCTCGAAGCAGTCATAAATCCTACCAATGTTATACCCCTTTTGGATGACATAATTACTTTCTCGACTTCCTTCATCCAAAAGAGGATTAGTGTGGTTGAAATGAATGAAGACAATCTTATTTTTTTCTGAGGAACTAAGTTTTTTGAATTTTTTGAGGCTTTCAATTACAAATGGGTGAGGGATATGACTAATGTCTCTGTTGTTGATTTCTTCACCACTAAAGAAAGTAGCGTCTAAAAAGGCATAATCTACTTGCTTAATTTCTTCAATAACATTTCTATCCCATTTCTCCCACTTATCAATATCTGGGATAAAAAGAGCACTCTTGTTGGGTCCTTTAATTCGGTAGCCTACGGTTTCTGAATATTCATCTCGGTGTGGAACCAAAATGGGAGTTACACTTATGGAGTCGGATAGCGATATAGATTTATTGGGTGTCATTTGTTGGAGTGCTATATTTTTTCGTTCAACCAACTGATCCCAAGGACCATTGCTGGATAAAAATGTACCCATTCGCGGCATCACATATACAGGCATGTTTTGAGCATCAGTAGCTTCCTTTCCTAAGTACATTAGTCCGGTGTAATGCCCAATGTGTGCGTGAGTAAGAAAAATACCATCTGTCAATTCAGCGTTGTTTAATTTCGTTGTTTTTGTGAGTATTTTCATCTGGGAACTAATATCAGGCGTAGCATCAAACAAGTATGTTTTTTGATTTTTCTGATCAATTAATCCCAATGAAACCACTTTTCTGTTCTCGTTGGGTTTTTGGAAGAGGTTAGTGCAGCATTTTTTTTCACACCCAATCTGAGGAGATCCTGCATCTTGAACATTCCCAAGAATTACAAGTGATGTTGATGGGGTTTCAGACGAGTTATTGAAATCTTGTTTGGAATTTGTTTTGTTGCAAGCTGTAATAAAAACACTAATTGCAAGGAGATATTTTGTCATTTTAATGGTATCGTTTATCTAATAAAAACTATCAAATATCGAATGTACAAAATCGTGGGTAATTTAAATAGTCCATATATCTTCAAAAAAAAGATGTTTTCCATTAAATTAGCGTCTTGAAATTTTTAAAACAGTCATTACTTACGCTTTTTTTTGCTTCAAACGCTTTGATAGGATTTGGTCAGGTAATCGATCATTGGGAGACGGTTATTTACAATACCGATCAGTGGAATTATTTTATAGGCACTAGTGAACCCAATTCAAATTGGGTGAACACGGGGTTTAGTGCAACAGGTTGGTCAAAAGGGTCAGGTGGATTCGGATATGATGATGACGATGACAATACAATCATCCCGCAAACTTCATCTGTATATATTCGAACGGATTTCACTCTAGCAGATACTTCTGTTATCAAATATGCAATTCTTCATGCCGATTATGATGACGGATTTGTAGCTTATATCAACGGAATTGAAATAGCTCGTAGTAATATTGGAGAAGTAGGTGACAGACCAAGTTTTAATGATTTTGCGGACACCTATCACGAAGCGAGTTTATACCAAGGTGGTTTGCCTGAAGATTATACGTTGAAAGAAAATCTTCGAACTCTTTTTAATGAAGGTACAAACACACTAGCCATTCAAATTCACAACAACACGCTATCCTCCTCAGATTTGAGTAGTAACTTTTTTCTATCACTTGGGATTAGTGATAAAAGCTCGCGTTATCGTGAAACACCTCCATGGTTCCAAGCTCCTACCGGACCTCAAGTTTCTTTGATTGATGTGAAGCTACCAATCATAGTCATTAATACCGAAAACAATGCAGAAATCCAGGACGAACCAAAGGTGACAGCACAGATGGGAATTATTAATAATGGTCCTGATGTAGGGAATAATCTGACGGATAATTTCAATGAATATGATGGTGCAATTGGTATAGAAATTCGAGGTGCGT
Organism: Bacteroidia bacterium; assembly: GCA_022425465.1. Taxonomy (GTDB): domain Bacteria; phylum Bacteroidota; class Bacteroidia; order NS11-12g; family UBA9320; genus UBA9320. The sequence continues at coordinate 6,179 of JAKMFK010000161.1, forward strand.
CTTCTCAAAATTTCCCCAAAAAAAATTATAGTATAGAAACACGAAATTCAGATGGGAGTAATAATAATGTCTCTATTTTTGGTATGCCGTCTGAAAATGATTGGGTTTTGCATGGGCCATTTAGTGATAAGTCTTTATTGCGAAATGTAGTGGCCTACCATATGGGACAATCCACAAACAGATACACACCTCGAACTCAACTATGTGAACTGCTTATTAATGGAGATTATCGTGGGGTATATATGTTTACAGAAAAGCTCAAAAGAGATAAGAATCGAGTAAATATTGATAAATTGAGACCAGAAGATATATCAGGGGAAGAGCTTACTGGAGGGTATCTCTTTCAGATTGATAGAGACGATGAAAGTACTGAATTAGATGGTTGGTGGACTAATACCTCACCTCGAAAATTTGTTGCCTATCACGATCCTTCTTATGATGAGTTATTGGATGTACAACGGCAGTATTTAGAAGACTACTATACTAGCTTTGAGGATGCCATGGATGGGAGTCAATATAGAACAGAATATACCAAATACATTGATCAAAATTCTTGGGTAGATTACTTCTTAGTTACGGAAATGGGCAAGCATATAGATGCGTATAAGCTTAGTTTTTACATGCACAAAAAGAAATCTTCAAATGGGGGAAAGATTCATTTTGGGCCCTTGTGGGACTTTAATTTAGCCTTTGGTAATTTTGATTTTGCTTGTTCATCAACACCACAAGGTTGGGCATACGAATTTCAAGGTACTTGTGACTACTATCATCCGTTTTGGGTGAGGGGACTTACCGACATCCCCGAGGTATCAAATCGGATAAATTGTCGATGGGGCCAGCTTCGTCAAGGTCCATTACATACGGATAGCTTGATGCAATTTATAGATGATCGAATATCAGATATGGGAAATGCTCCCAGTCGTAATTTTGAGCGATGGAGCATATTAGACCAATATGTTTGGCCAAATTATTATGTTGGTCAAACATATGATGATGAAATCTCCTATCTCAAGTTATGGTTGAGTGCCAGATTAGATTGGATGGATGAAAATATGATTGGTGAGTGTACCGTGTCCGATATAAAAACTCCTAAGGAAGAAGTCAGCCCTTTTGGCTTATTCCCAAACCCAGCTAGAGAACATGTATATGTTGAGACTGATTTTGTGGATCTGTCGGATATGAATATTGCAGTTGAAAATCCATTAGGAATAGTGGTAGTTGAAGATCATTTATTGAGTAACGTACAAAAACTCAATGTATCTAAATTATCCACGGGGCTTTATTCAGTCCATATTTTGCGTGGGGATTATGTATTAGGTACCAAGACCCTTGTTATTCAATAGGATTGAGTTTTGAGATGTATCTTCTCCTTTTTTTGAGATACATTTTACCTTTAATGATTAGTTTTCTCAAAAAAGTTAGATAACTTAATAAATATACATTTATTGAAAGCTGCTTGCAAATAAATGTTAGTGTGTTTCCAATATCCTAGATAGTCGAACAAATCTCGTCAATAAAGGTTTATTTAGCATCTAAATTTTTCTCATAAAGGTTATGAATGTATAATACAGACAAACCAAAAAGTACTGCTCCTATGATTAATGCGTTGTTTACTAATCCATCTACGGAAAAAGAAATTTTAATGAGAATTGTAGAAATTATAAATCCAGAATTCCGAAAAATCTTGTAAAACTGATCGGTGTAGAAAAAGGATGCCAGAAGGAGTAACACATCTACGACAATTAAAACTGTGAAAAACTCATCAAAGAAAATATTGTTGATGTTTTTAAATGCATTAATACCATTCAAATAGTCAGAAATGCTTGCAAACACCCATGATATAAGAGAATAAGATGCCAAGAAAAGAAGTAATGGAACAAGAATTACCGAAATACTTTTCTTTAGTCTTATATATTGATGAATTCTATCCTCCTTTTCAACTGGTGAGGACTGACCTTGAATAATTACGTTTTGTGTGATCTTATAAAACCAATAAATTAAGATGAATAATATAAGTGATGTTAATACATCATATGTGAATTGCAAATCACTGGTAATATTAAACCAATTGGACGAAAGTTTTAACTGACCAATATCTTTAAAAATACGCCTGATGACGATAAGTGTAATAATTTCATATTGCTTGCCAATATAATAGGAAATAGATTTTGGCAAATAGAAAATAAGCAGATATACCTCGTATAGAAGAATGAATGAGAATGGAGTATAAATAGCAGAAATAGGATTGCTAAAGAATTTATTTTCCATTGGGATGAAACCAAAATTTGCCAAGGCAATCAATATTAGATGCAAAATATAACTAGCAATAGCTACACGAAGGATTAAGCGTTCGCTGATTTTTTTGGCTCGCTCAGAAATGAGCTTATCAAAAAAAGGCAGTAAATAAGTTATCGGTCGCATTCAATAAAGGCTGTATAAATTTTAAACAGTTAAATGACAATTTTGTGTTGTACGAATTAAATCAGTAATTATCTCTTATTTAAAATTATATTAGGAATACTGTTGCAATTAATGATTTAACAACATTGGTTTTAAGGTATAAAAAAAGCGGAATATTGAATTAAAATTCAGTAACTCCGCTTTAGTTGATTATATTTAAATTTTTGTCTTGAGTTTAAAAACCCCAGCTAATATTTAGTTGAGCATTTGGTAGAAGAGAACCAAAAAATGAATCATCTTCGATTTCATTAAGAACAGTATTATTTGGAGAAGAATTATCTCTATCTGCAAAAACACTTGGACCGCCTGTGGAAAGTACTCCTAGATCAAATCCAAACTGTAACCCTTTAACAGGACGACTTCCAACTCCTACTCCAACATAAGCAACAATATTTCCTCCATAATTAGCATGATAAATGTCACTAGCATTGTTACTATTAGTTAATTCATTTTGAATTTTACCTACCCCAAAGCCGGTCCCTAATCTAAACCAATCTGAATCTTCGAATGGTCGGTGATTAATGAACATTCCAACCCACGATGAAGAACTCTCAACATCAAAATCATTACCAGCATATTTAGGAGATATTGGTGCAGAACCATTGAAACCTCCTATAGCTGCTTGAAAAGTTGTTTTTGATGATAAATTATATCCAAAACCCAAAGATCCACCAAATGGACTAACAGATACCCCTACTGAATAATTTGCAAATTCTTTAGTTTTGTTTTGAGCATTAACTAATGTAATAGTAAATACTGTGATTAAAAATAAGATTGTTTTTTTCATTATTTAATTATTTTATTTTTAACGAATTTAATATATTACTTTCGAAATACAAGTGTAAAAAAATTAGAATTATCATGAATATAAAAATCCTATTGTTTACTTTTTTACTTTTTAATACATTTCTTTCATCGGCTCAATCTTTTATAAATAAAACTATCGAATTTGATGGTCTTACCCGAGAATACAGTATATATATTCCGTCAAGTTATGATGGGACCTCAAGCTTACCATTACTTTTTAATTTTCATGGAGGTAATGCTAATATTGCGAGTCAGCAAGCCATATCAGATATGAGATCAATAGCTGATACGGCTAATTTTATAATTGTTTATCCTCAAGCTCGCACCGATCCTAGTGATGGAAATTCTAGAAATTGGCTCCCTAAATCACCTGGCACTTTTGATGATGTGCCCTTTGTTAGTTTACTAATCGATTCTATAGCTTCTGATTATCTTATCAATCAAAATAGAATATATGCTTGCGGATATTCATTAGGAGGGGACTTTACATTCGAGCTTGCCTGTAAACTTAGTAATAGAATTGCTGCCATAGGAGTAGTTGCAAGAACGATGCAAGCTAATCAGGAAAGCTATTGTGCTCCTGTTCATCTTACGGGTGTCCTCACTATACTTGGTACATCTGATAATAACTCTCTGTATGACGGCATAACATATAATGGTATTGAATATTATCTTTCGGCAGCTGCTACTCATGCTTATTGGGCTAATTATAATAATTGTGGCATGGATCCAATTATGAATTCTGTTAGTCCGAGTGTTGAGCGATATACATGGTCTAATGCCGAGGGTTGTGCCTATGTAGAAGAATTAAAAGTCATTGGTGGAGGTCATGATTGGCCAGGTAGTTTTGGGAATATGACAATTAATTCAGACATAGAAATTTGGCAGTTTGTTTCTCGTTTTGACATCAATGGATTAATAGGCTGTTCCACTTCTTCTATTTCCAAAAATAGTGCTCAAGTTCCAAAATTTAGGATTTACCCAAATCCTATGCAAAATACGCTTACCATAGAATTATCATCTGTAAAGCAATCAACCTATGAATTATATTCAATGATTGGAGAATTAGTCGTCAGCGGGGAGCTTAATGCCACACTAAATACCATTGATTTATCTTCATTAGCTAAAAATATTTATATCCTTAGAGTGAATAATAAGTCGGTAAAGATTGTAAAAAAACAATATAAATAAATCTAATTTTCAAACTTTTAAGAGTATTTCGAATGAAAATTTTTAAATTTCAGTTTAAAAATTTTAAGTTTGATTAATGTAATATATTAATTATGCAAAATATACAACTTACAACTTTTGTTTTATTCTTTGGATTATTTCATCAATCATTAAAAGCTCAGGATTTTTATACAACATCAGGTACTTCGGTTAGTCTATCTGCCAATGATATTTTTCATGTAAATGGCATTACACTCACACCGTCGTCAAGTTTTAGTCTTGATGGGATATCCATTACAAAAAATTCATCTATAAATAATATCGTTGGAACATCAGCAACTGCAGCTAGTCGATTTTATCTATTTAGCAGCAATACCAATTCATTTAGTGGTACCATCAAATTGGATTATGAAGATAGCGAACTAAACGGATTAAGTGAGAGCTCATTAGAAGTAAATATATACAATGGAACTGGATGGACAAACGTTACGAGTTCTTCGAATGATGTAAGCAATAACTATGTGACAAGTAACAGTATTTCGGGGTCGTCTCTTAGAGAGATTGGTTTAGCTTCATCAACAACACCATTACCAGTTACATGGTTAGATTTCACCGCTACGAAACAACGCAAAGATGTTTTACTTGAATGGAGTACAGCTCAGGAGATTAACACCTTAGATTTTGTTGTTCAACATAGTATAGATGGCCAGTCATTTGAAAACTTGAATTTGCAACCTGCTGCATTGAATAGCAACAATGTAAAAACATATGAATATATACATACATCACCATTTTGGGGTCCCAATTATTATCGAATACTACAGCGAGATGTAGATGGGGAATTTTCGTATAGTGAAATAAGATATATCCATTTTACAGATGAAAATTCAACTAATAATATCACTGTCGTTGGTAATCCAATTCAAGATAATCAACTTCGTTTAATTTTAAGCCTAGAAGATGATGTTTCATTGTATAACACAGTAGGACAATTTTATTGGAAGAAACATCTATCAATAGGTCTACATACAGTAAATGTACAAGAATTACCAAAAGGTACTTACTTTTTACATACAAGCACATCTAACCAAAAATTCATTAAATAACCTATTTATATCATGAAACAATTATCGAATCACTAAGACAAGACTTTTATCTTAATGAAGCTAATAATTGTTATATTCCGCTGATAAATTTTAATTCAAAATGAAACATCGATATATTACCTTATTGCTAATTTTTATCATTTTTTTCACCAACTGTAATGTAATCAGACCCGGGAAAGTAGGTGTAAAACAAAGACTTGGGAAACTAGATGATAAAGTTTACGGTGAGGGTATTGTATTTTTTAATCCGTTTGTAGTAAAAGTGATTAAAGCGTCTACTCAAACAAATAATCTTAGGCTTGTATTAAATATACCAAGTAAAGAAGGATTAAGTGTTACCTCTGAGATTTCCATCCTTCATCGAATAGAACCAGATAGCATACAAAAAGTATTAAGGACGTATGGACGTGATTATACTTCAATAATCAGTAGTGTATTCAGATCGGCTTCCTCAGATGTGTGTGCTAAGTATTATGCCAAAGATATGCACTCAGGAATGAGGGCCAGCATAGAACAGTCCATAAAAGATAAAATGTATGAATTACTTGAAGGTAGCGGAATCATAATTGAATCTGTTCTTATGAAAAGTATACAATTGCCAAGTGGACTTGCTAAGTCAATAGAACAAAAACTGCAAGCCGAACAAGACGCAATGCGAATGGAATTTATTTTAAAGCAAGAAAAACTTGAAGCGGATCGAAAAATAATTGAAGCTAAAGGGACAAGAGATGCTCAAAAAATACTGGCTGAGGGTCTTACCCAAGAGATAATTAAACTAAAGAGTATAGAGGCATTTAGGGAATTGTCAAAATCACCAAATAGCAAGGTCATTGTAACAGATGGCAAAGCACCTCTACTTATCGATTAATATATTTTTCCATTAAATTTCTTAAAAAGTAAAATTTATAAAACAAAAGTTTTATGTTTGATGATAGTAACTCATCTGTCATGAAACAGTATATCATAATTATCATTTTATTGTTTACATCTACAATTTCTTACGCCCAAGTGGGTATTGGAACTAGCTCGCCTGCAGGATCTTCTCAATTAGACGTTACCTCAACAACCAAGGGATTTTTACCTCCGCGTATGACAACTAATCAGCGAGACCTTATATTATTTCCTGCAACGGGACTTCAGATTTATAATACCGACAACAAAGCAATCGAAACCTTTACTGGTACAACTGGAGAATGGCTTACGCTTGGTAGAGGTAAATCGGGTAGTTCAAAAAACACAGCTATAGGGGTTAGAACTCTCAATTCTAACACCACAGGGAATGAGAATACTGCAATAGGTTGGTTTGCTCTTTATTCTAACACAACAGGTAGTTATAATAATGCTTCAGGTAGGACTACTCTTTACCAAAACAGTTCTGGGAGTGGTAACACGGCACATGGTTATTCAGCTCTTTTCAATAACACCACAGCGAGTAATAACACTGCTACTGGATACCATAGTCTTTATTCCAACACCACAGGATATAATAATACTGCTGCTGGTTATATAAGTCTTTATGCCAACACCACAGGATTCCATAATAACGCGTTAGGTGCTGCTTCTCTTAGATATAATACTACAGGTTACCGAAATGTAGCATTTGGTAACGGTGCGTTATTCAGTGTTTCAACACTGTATGGCAACGTTGGTATTGGATATGCTGCAGGGGATAACTACAATGGTTATAGATCCATTAGTGTAGGCTATGAAGCAGGAGGGTTTGGAAACAGTAATGATAATGTTTACATTGGTACCGAAGCACATTTTAGCAATAGTTCATATAATAATAGTGTAGCTTTAGGTTATAGAGCATATGTTTCAGGTAATAATCAATTTAGAGTCTCAGGCAATATTTTATCTGTTGGCGGATGGGTCAATTGGTCAAACGTGTCTGATGCAAGAATGAAAAAAAATGTTTCTACAAAAAATGTCCCTGGTCTTAATTTTGTTTTAAATTTAACTCCTGTTACCTATCAACTTGACGAAGAAGCTCACAAAACATGGCATATTAAAAATCATTTTGATGGGGAAAAACCTGAAAATTATGATGATAATCCATATCAAATTGATGATGAAGTTAAGGTCGGTTTCATAGCTCAAGATGTTGAAAAAACTGCTGAAGATTTGGGGTATCAGTTTAGTGGCATTGACAAACCTGATAATGATAATGACTTATATGGAATTCGTTATGCAAGTTTTGTAGTACCTCTAGTTAAGGCGGTACAAGAACAACAAGTTCTAATTGATAAGCAACAGGCAACAATTGAGCAACAAAAAAGTGATTTTCAGAATCAACTTCAGCTTTTGTTAGAACGTATTGAAGCTTTAGAAAATTAGAACCTTATATTTTCAATTAGACAAATTAAAAAGCTAACTTCATTTTTTGGTTTTAGCATTATTTTTAGCCAAAAATAGTAAAGGGGATTGTTAATCAAAACAACCCCCTTTTTAATTTCTTAAAGAAACAAAAACTATTTCTTCATCACCTTGACGTGCTGTGTTCCCTTGTCAGTAGCCACTTGAAGAATGTACATTCCACTGTTCCA
>JAKMFK010000185.1 GCA_022425465.1 Bacteroidia bacterium
ATCTGCTCGATATTATCTGAACTATCCCTCAGTCCTGCCGTATCAATGAGTCGGAATTGGATTCCCTCTAGCGTAAAAATTTCTTCAATGGTATCCCGAGTTGTTCCTGCAACATCAGAAACAATTGCTCTATCCTCATTTAATAGAGCGTTTAATAATGTACTTTTCCCAGCATTGGGTTTTCCAGCAATGACAGTATTTATTCCATGTTTGAGTACATTTCCTGCAGAAAATGATGTCCTTAATTTTTCAATTTGATGAAGTAGGGACTCGATTAAACTTTTTAGTTTGGGTCGATTTGCAAATTCAACATCTTCCTCTCCAAAATCATTTTCAAGTTCAATTAATGCAGCAAAGTCGATGAGTTCTTGTCGGAGTTTTCCAATATCCTTACTGAATCCTCCTCGCATTTGATGGATTGCCATTTGTAAACTTGCCTCACTATTGCTACTTATAATATCCGCAACTGCTTCAGCTTGTGTAAGGTCTAATTTTTGATTTAAAAATGCACGTAAGGTGAATTCCCCTGGTTCGGCCATTCGTGCCCCCTTTTTTATGATTGTTTCTATTATTCGCTGAACAATATAGGGGGATCCATGACCAGATATTTCTATAGAGTCCTCGCCAGTGTATGACTTTGGGTTTCTAAAAATACTCACCAATACTTCATCCACTTTTTGGGACTCATCGAGAATGTGTCCATAATGGATGGTATAACCATCTGCTTGTTCAATATCTTTGGAGAAACAGGAGTTTACGATGGATATCGCATCATTACCTGAAACGCGAATTACAGCAAGAGCTGAAACTCCAGAAGGGGTGGCTGGTGCAATAATCGTATCCTCAAAATTGGTCATGGATAATATTAGAAGTTTATACTTAAGCTGTACTTACTATAGAAGTCGAAAATCTCATTAACCGCATCATCTGCAGTATCTACAATTTTAAATAAGTCCATGTCATCTGGGCTAATGTATGCTTCTTCTTCAAGCATGGTAACCTTAATCCAATCAAGAAGACCTTTCCAATAAGAAGATCCTACTAAAATGATTGGGAACATAGCAGTTTTTTGTGTTTGTATCAATGTAAGAGCCTCAAATAGTTCATCCAATGTGCCAAAGCCACCGGGTAGTACAATAAACCCTTGAGCGTACTTCATAAACATTACTTTTCTCACAAAGAAGAAATTAAAGTTAATAAGTTTATCTCTATCGATATAGGGATTAGCACTCTGCTCAAAAGGGAGTAAGATATTTAACCCAACCGAGGCACCCTTTTCTTTGTGAGCTCCAAGGTTACCTGCTTCCATTATTCCGGGTCCTCCTCCAGTGATCACTCCAAGACCAGCAGATGCAAGTTTTTGCCCAATTTCAGTAGCCATTTCGTAGTATTTGGTTCCTGGTTTTGTTCTTGCAGATCCAAAAACAGATACACAAGGCCCTGTTTTAGATAGCGTTTCGTATCCATCTACAAATTCGGCCATTACCTTGAAGATATTCCAGCTATCTGAGCTTTTAATTTCAGGCCAGTTTTTATTTTTAAATGCTTTTTTTATTCGTTCGTTTTCTTGATTTTCCATGATTTTTAGATTATTTATGACTTTTTACGATGTAAATAGCTGTTAAAATTAAGCAAAATATACGTAAAAAATCCGTTAATGATAATTAATTCGAACCCTGCCTCAAAACCTTTAACTGCATAGGGCATCCCGTAAAAATAGATAGCAGTCAAAAGAATAGAGAAGAGCGTCAGGTATACAACGTATCGATCGTTGATTTTATTTTTAGTCAATACTCCAAAAGAAAATAATCCAAGTAAAGGACCATAAGTAAATCCGGCAGCACGAAATAATTCTTTGATAACGGCTTCATTATTGATGGTATTAAATAGGATAATAGTGAAGAATAGAATTACGGCAAATCCGATATGAACTAGCCTTCTTGTTTTTATGTTAGTGGGTTTTGAACGTTCAAAACCCAGGAAGTCGATACAAAAGCTAGTTGTGAGTGCAGTTAATGCACTATCGGCACTGCTATATGCAGCTGCAACTAATCCTATGATGAATGCAATACTTACGATTGGAGTAGCGTGTTGCATGGCAACAAAACTGAATAGTTCATCTGATTTTCCTGCAAAATCCAGCCCTTTTACATCAACATAGTTGTACAGAAGAGCACCTAGACTCAAGAATATGAGATTAATGATAATGAATAATGCCATTTGGATATAAATGTTTTTCTGAGCATTTTGAATGGAATTAATACTCAGATTCTTTTGCATCATATCTTGATCTAACCCTGTCATGGCCAATGCTATAAACACACCCCCTAGAAATTGCTTCCAGAATACATTACTTCCATTTCCATCCCAGTGAAAAATTTGTGTGTTTGGATCATTGATTAATTGATTGAATGTTTCTCCAAATGACCAATTTAGATCATTAATCATAAATACTATGGTTAGTATTACAGCTACAATTAGAAATGTGGTTTGTAGGGTATCAGTATAAACGACCGTTTTAATACCACTTTTAGAGGTGTATAAAAAAATTAAAATGATGGTAATTGCTACCGTACCCCAAAATGGAATTCCAAAAGGATCAAATACAAACGTGTGCAAGACTCCAGCAACTAAAAATAATCGAAATGATGCACCTATTATCCGACTTAAAATAAAATAAGCGGCCCCAGTTTTGTAGGAATTCTCTCCGAACCGGTTTTCAAGATAGGTGTATATCGAGGTCAGATTCTGTCGATAGTATAAGGGGATTAAGATTTGAGCAATAATAATATAGCCAACCATGTAACCCATGACTGTTTGTAAGTATCCAAAATGACTGTTTGCAACCCAACCTGGTACGGATAAGAAAGTAACTCCTGAGAGTGATGCTCCAATCATCCCAAAAGCGACTAACAACCATGGAGATTTTCGATTGCCAGTGTAAAAAGAAGTTTCGTCATTATTTCTTGAGGTAGCCCATGAAATGGCAATCAACACAAGAAAGTAGCTAACAAGGGCTATAAGTATTTGAGTGGGTGTCATTTATGGAGATACAATTAACTTCTGCCCAATCTGAATGGTGATATTTTCTAAATTATTCCATTCTTTTAGTTGATCGACAGTAATACCATACCGCTTGCAAATGTTAAACATAGTGTCCCCTTTAATCACCATGTGTGTCATTGTTCCGTCAACTGCTATATTTTTTTGCATTTCCTCTGTATCCATTTTGTTGAGATCAGCGTTCGTTGCTTTATTGGGTTGAGTCTCTGTTTCTTGTTTTTTTAAATTTTGGATGTCAGCGAGTCCCTCTTTTAAAATTATTTTTTGTCCAATTTGCATAGTATTTGGGTTTAGACTGGGATTCCATTTAAGTATGTCTTCTTCAAATACATGATATTTTTCTGCTATCCGATAAATGTTATCACCCTTTACAACTAAGTGAAAATCGGGTACTTCAATGGTTACTTTATTTATCGCTCCTGGGTTATCAAAATTTG
>JAKMFK010000208.1 GCA_022425465.1 Bacteroidia bacterium
AAAGCCAACGATTTCGTTCCACATAGAGTTGAGTAATGACATGACATAAAATTAATTTAAAATAATATAAATTATTTAAACTTTCACCTCTTTTTTTAGTCAAAACCATCGAGTAGTCAAACCAAAACATAAATTAGGAAGCCTAGGTATAGTGATTATTATGCTTTAGCTTTGCAAAAAATTGTTAAACAAAAAGTCTCAACGTAAACACTTTTTAACCATAAAATCAAAACATTGATATAAAGTGTTTAATAAAAATGAGTCTTTAACATTATTTATTAAACAAATGTCTAAGAATACTTCACTCAAGACTGTGAGAAAATGGATCTTATTTATTTTAGGATTTGTTGTGATTGCACTGTCGTTCCAACTTTCAAAAAAAATTGCCAATAGTAATCCTCCTCCTCGCAGGCAAGCTGAAAAAGTAGTAAAAAATGTTTTCACTAAAGAGGTGAAAAATGGATCCTATAATGTGCAAATTCCATCTAATGGGCTGCTGGAAGCCTACCAAAGAATAAAAATCACTTCACGTGTTCAGGGCTTAATGCAAACGATCAACCCTCTTTTTAAGTCAGGTCAATCGTATAGAAAAGGACAGGTTTTGGTTCAGATAGCTTCTTCTGAATTTAATTCTAATGTAATTGCTCAGCGCGCTTCACTTTACAATCTTATTACTTCTGTCATGCCAGATTTGCAGTTGGATTTTCCTCAGGCTTATCAAATTTGGAAGACTTATTTAAAAGAATTTGATGTTGAAAAGGTAACACCTCCACTCCCTGATATGGACGAAGATGTTCGTTTATTTATTTCTGGAAGAGGAATTATTTCATCGTATTACTCACTTCAAAACCTTGAAAAGATTTTGACTTTTTATATCATACGAGCTCCTTTTGACGGAGTGTTAGTTGCAGCTAACGTTACCGAAGGATCTCTGATCAGACCAGGACAGGAACTTGGTGATTTTATAGCTCCTGATCATTATGAATTGAAAGTAGCTCTTCCAAAATCATATGTTGAAAAAATAGATGTTGGGGCAACGGTTGAATTAAAATCAATTGATACACAAAAAAAATATACAGGTACCGTATCAAGGATAAACGCAAAGGTGAATACAGAAACACAGTCTGTAGAAGTATTTATTCGAGTGAGTAGTTCCGAACTTAAAGAAGGTGTTTATTTGGAAGCCTTAATAGGGGCACTTGAATTTAATGACGTAGTTGCCTTAGATAGAGGCCTGCTAAATGGAGATCAAGAACTTTATTTGGTTGAAGACGATAAGCTGGTGCTTAAAAAAGTTGAAGTAGCACATTTTACAGATTCGCATGCTGTTGTACGTGGTTTGAAAGATGGAGTTGTGGTTATAGCCCAACCAATTATAGGTGCATACCAAGGCATGGAGGTTATTTCAACTCCTTTCAACACAGTAAAGTAAGTAGCGGTCATGAAGAAAGTAATTAATTATTTTATTAAGTACCACGTTGCAGTTAACGTAGTCATTTTAGCTTTTTTACTGTTTGGAGTATTGGGAGTAAGTTCTCTTAAATCTTCATTTTTTCCCTTAAATGAATCTCATATCGTCCAGATTTCAGTTGCCTATCCTGGAGCTTCTCCTCAGGAAATAGAAGAGGGTGTAGTATTAAAAATTGAAGACAACCTCAAAGGCTTGGCTGGGGTAGAACGCGTTACCTCAGTATCGAGAGAGAATAGCGGATCCATAACCGTTGAGGTGGAAAAAGAGCGGGATATAGATTTCATGCTTTTGCAGGTTAAAAACGCAGTCGATCGAGTCCCTAGTTTTCCATCAGGTATGGAGCCTTTGGTAGTTTCCAAACAAGAACAAATAAGATCTACAATTAATTTTGCGCTTAGTGGAGAGAAAATACCCTTACTTACCCTTAAAAAAATTGCCCGTCAAGTTGAAAATGACATACGAGCAATGGAGGGAATTTCTCAAATAGAAATTACGGGTTATCATGAAGAGGAAATAGAAATTGCAGTCGAAGAGAATAAGTTATTAGCGTATAAATTAAGTTTTACGACTGTGGCTCAAGCAGTCGCAAAGGCCAATATTATAGTTACTGGTGGTCGTTTAAAAACGGAAGCTGAAGAGTTTTTAATTCGTGCGAACAACAAATCCTATTATGCAGATGAACTGAATCAAATAGTTGTTGCTTCTCAAGCAGACGGCACACTTATCCATTTGGGGGATGTTGCTGAGGTCAGGGATCGTTTTTCGGAAACTCCCAACGCTTCTTTCATCAATGGAAATTTGGCAGTAAACGTAAGAATAAGTTCAACCAACACAGAGGATTTACTATCAACTGCAGATAAGATCAAAGCTTATATCAAAACATTTAATGCAGGACGTGATAATTTACAGATTGAGATATTAAACGACCAATCCATACTTCTCAAGCAACGGA
>JAKMFK010000298.1 GCA_022425465.1 Bacteroidia bacterium
TGATCTTGAAGTGTATTTTCTCCTTTTAATGTTTGTATGAACCTCTTTTTTTCGTTCCTAACTTCCTCTTTGATATTTTCCTTTACGGTTGATCGATCATATTTAATTTTTAAATCATCTGGAGTTCCTTCCATGATTACGTATGCAGTAAGTCCACCGTTCTTATTTCTTTCAATTCTTTTTTCTGCTTTTTTAGCTATCCAATTTGCCTTTGTTGCGAGTAATTCAGCTACACTTATTTCCATAGCATAAGACATTAAATTATCAAATGTATGTGTGCCTTCTAGTTGAAGGTTAAGTGCGTTATTCTCAATTTTCATTTTTGGAATAAAAATAGTTTTATCAAATATTTCAATGGAATTACTCAGTGTTTTAAATTTTACGTTTTCTAAATCTTTGACATGAACGAATGACGAAAGTTCTTTTAGTGGTTCATACTCAATTAAAGCACCATTTTCAATTGTTATTTTAGATTTAGCATAGAGCTTAGGTAGAATGGGTTCATAATTATGATCTAAAATCACTTTTGTAGCAATACTTCCATCTAATATTCCGCTTATATTTTTATCCGTAATTTCACTTTGATAAAAATTATTAAACTGGCTAAATAATTTGTTGATATTGACCTTATGTAATTCACTTTGTATATCAAGCAGATAATTATTACCCCAATTACTTATTGATACTTCTCCATCTATAGTTCCATCTAGTGCAGCCATTTTTAATTCTTCTAGTCGAATTGATTTCTTATCTGAAATTAATACTCCATTTATCGATTTGGCTATAAAATCATTGACTTTAAAATTATTAATTTTAGTCGTTAAATCGAATTGAATAGGGGATAATTCACGGCTGTTATTTTCTGTTTTGGTTGTTGAATTTTCAGTTAATAATTCATTAATATATAGGTTGTCAACTTCTAAGTTACCAATAAATTTAGCTTGACTTTTATTGTCTAATATCGATGCTATATTTTCAATATATCCACTTAAAGTTGCTTGAGTTTGGTTATAGTTGACTAGTGTATTTTGAATAGTTAGACTATCTTTTTTTGATTGAATTTCTGCATTAAGTTGATGAATGGTTAAATCAGGATTAATGATTTTCCCTTTAATATTTTTTATAGTAAAAGCTCCATCATAGTTAAATGTTTTAGGAGCTATTCTAGATTGATCTAAATTGTAAACAAGAGATAACGCTCCATCTAATTTTATTATCCCTGCAGTAGGGATGAAATTAGAATTAGTAATAAATTTATTAATAAATACGGGGTCTAACTGGGCTAGACCCTGCCATTTGATTTTTGGTTTTTCAAAATCAGTAACCTCAATATTCCCATCAATTTGATTAGAACCATTACTCGCACTATTTAACATACAATAGAATCGGGCATTTTTCATATTCTCAACGTCAGGTATAGAAAATTTCCCTTTAGCATTGAGTTGGTAAATACCAATTTTTTTCTCTTCAAGTATGAGTTCCCCGTTGGTTAATAGATAGTCAATCTTAAAAGTCAACTTTCCATTTTTCCTTGAATTACCACTAATAAATCCATTTATGGAAAGGTCCCCATCTAATTTAAAATCTTCAAAATCTTTCTTCAAATTATTTGGCAAAATACTAATCAGATCTTTTGCATTTGCTTTATCATTTTTGAATTTAATATTGACTAGTGAGGATTCATCATAATTTATTTCACCATGAGTTGAAAGATTAATATTTTCAATGTTTAAAACACTAGGATCAATGGTTAATGTTTTAAGATTTGTATTTACAGTAAATTTGGTGTTGAGAAATACATTTTTATTTCTAATATAACTATCATCATTTACCAATAAATTGAGGTTTTTAAAATCTGATTTTATTTTTAAAAATGTAGATGCTTCATTATATTTTATCTGAATACTTGACGATGATACAAATCCATTTATTTTCGTTTTTGATGAAGTGTGATTGTATTTTATGTCACAACTCAGCAATTTAAGTTGATCGATTTCAAAACTTACATTAGCTGATTTTTTATCATTTGATGATTTAATTATTTCGTAGTTATTGGAATTTTCATGGTCAACAACATTTATTATCCCTCCTCGAATTGAAATTTCATCAATTACATATTTTCCTTGATAAAGTTCTATTAAGTTAACAAACAAATTAAGCTCATCGGCTTGGATGAGCTTTTCATTGTAAAATGATGAACTTTCATCTATAGATATATTAGTAAGCCGAATACCAATTTTGGGGAAATCTTGTATTCGTGTAACTGTTATTTCATCCACTCCAACCCGAACAGCAAGGGATTTGTTAATCTCACTTATCAAAATGGGTTGAATGTTTTTTTGAAAGTAAAAAAATAGAGCAGTAGAAATCCCAATTAAAATGAGTAAAACAGTAACCAATACTTTAAAGGCTTTTTTCATGCTTTTCTATTCTAGGCAAATTAAAGAAACATGCCTTTGGAAGTTATTCAACGAATTAACACCACTTTTTAATGTGTCCAATGTGTAGGTAAATTTTTATTCAAAAGCTAAATGTTTTTTGAAAAAAATCCAATTGTCATTTTTAGTTCATAATACAGTATATATGCGGAATCTGTATCGTCTCAATGGTTTTATTATGTATTTTTGTTATTGTAATCAATTACACAATAATCAATAACAATCTTTGAATGTCAGATAAAATAACTCGTTTTTTATTCATTTTCGAAAAATTTAAAAGTGGTAGAATTATTTCTAATTTTTTATTGTTAGCATCTATTATTTTAGCCAATAATATAACTCATGCCCAAACGATTAATGCTGGAACAGATACCTCATTTTGTTCTGGTAATTCAATTAAATTAGGAGGAAATCCAGTTGCTACAGGAAGCCCAATTAGTTTCAGTTGGACGTCATCTGCATCGGCCACTGTGTTTTCTACAGATTCCACCCCAACTGTAAGCCCAACTTCATCTACTGATTATTATTTAACAGTTACTTATTCTTCTGGAACATTTATCGATACTGTAACGATATCAGTAAAAAATTTGCCGTCAATTACTCATTTAGATTCTAGTGCAGCGTCAGCAGGTTCGAGGCCATATACAAATTGTGTTATCGGAGGGCCATACACACTTACTTTGATGAATTACTCTTCAACTACAAGTAGTAATAGTTCGTATTCGATCGATTGGGGAGATGGTTCATCGACTAATCTTACACCTTCAAATTATGCTTACCAAGGTACAACATCACATACTTATACAACACAAGGGTATTATTATATAAATTATAAAGTTACTGGTACAAATGGATGTAAAGATTCAATTAGGGATACTGTCTTCCATGGAAGTAACCCCATAATTGGGATTACTAATCCTGGGAATACTACAGATTGCTCTCCTTATACACTCCCATTTCAAATAAATTATAGAGATACATCTTTCATTCCAAATGTACCAGGTACGAAGTACAGAATAACCTCTAATTATCCAGGTTTCGTTGATTCAATTTACTATCATCCTATTTCTGGGATGCCTGATAGTATATTCACATTTACTTTTATTAAAACCTCTTGTGGTTACCAAGCTAATACCATTCCTAATGGTTTCTATGTTGAGGTAGTTTCTACTAATCGATGTGCTTCTGCATATTCAGCTGCTTACCCAATTCATATTAATGACGGGGCCAATGCTTATTTCACGAATACTCCAGATCCCAAAATTTGTCAGGGGAACATAATGTCATTTAATGGATCTGATTCAACAGGCACCTCTATTAATCCTTCTTCACCCGGCAGAGGGTGTGATCAGTCTTTGAAAAAGTATTGGAAAATTGAACCTATGACAGGGGTTAATGTAACATCGGGAAAACTGGGTTTAAATGGAGTCGGTCCTCTTTTTTATGGTACAAAAAACATTCAAGTTCGTTTTGATTCAGTGGGTACTTTCACCATAAAGTATTTCTTAAGTAATTATTGTGGGGTTGATTCTTTTGAAAAGACTATTTGTGTTGTCCCAATCCCAAAATCTTCTTTTGAGCTTTCAAATAACTTTTTATGTAATTCAGATAGTATTAGAATTACAAGTGCATATACTGCATCAAATTTTTGTGATAGTTCTTCTTTCAGATGGAGTATCAAAGGGATTGATAATAATTGTTCTCCATCTTCGCCAAATTGGGTTTTTGTTGATAGTACAAATGCAAGGTCTAAAAATCCTTCATTAAAGTTTTTAAGTTCAGGATTATACCAGATTACACTTCATGATAGTAGTTATTGTGGGGTTGATTCTTTTTCATTAGTAGACATAGTAGCAAGTAAACCTGAGATTTATTTTAATGTCAAACCAGATTCTTTTTGTGTTAATAGTCCATTTACTGTTGATTCACTCTTTGTGTCAGATTGTTACGATTCGACAACAACGTATTCATGGACCTTTACTGGAGGGGTTATACAAAACCCATCTTCGTTTAATCCAGGCAATTTTCGTTCTGATTCTGTAGGCACTTATATTATTTCACTTACGGTTACAAACAGGTGTAGCGATTCAACATTTATCGACACCATAACTATTGTTAACAATCCTGTTCCTACAGCCAATTTTAGTATGTCGGACACAACAGGTTGTGGAGATACGCAGATTAGTTTGCGTGATGCTAGTATACCAAGTGGGTTGAGTTCACGATGGGATTTTGGAGATGGTGATACAAGTATTCTGACCAACCCAACTCGTGTGTTTGGTAATAGTAGTAACACACAAGACTCAACATATGATATAAGACTTATAGTAACAGCAGGGTCTGGTTGCTCGGATACAATAACTAAACAATTAACGATAAATCCATTACCCAAAGCGGGATTTAGTACGACTAGTCAATCAGTATGTGCACCAGCTATATTAAATACGAATAATACTTCAGTTTATAAGGGTAGTAGTTTTACCTCAAGTTGGAGTGCAAGCCCAAGTTCTGTGGTTATTTCAACAAGCAGTAGTAGTTCACCGAGTTTATCTTTTCCAGATAACGATAGTGAAGTTGATACAACTTATACCATAAAGCTTGTAGTGACTTCAGTAGATGGGTGTAAAGATTCAATAACCGACAGTGTGGTGGTTTATTCACGACCCAATACAAGTTTTAGTATTGATACAGGGAGTTGTGGATCAGGTGGTTTATTGACGGATAATCATACAGATACATCGTCGTTGTATGGACACAGCTATAAGTGGGAAGTCAATCCAAGTACAGGAGTAAGTTTGAATGATATACTATATGAGCCCACGGTATCGATGCCATTAAACACGACCCAAGCATCAATAAATTACCGATTCATATTAACCAGTACTTCTAATGAGGGGTGTATAGACCGAGACACACAGCAAACGGTGGTTTACCCAAAGCCATTGGCAAAGTATCGATATAGTTTACCAGACAGTTGTAGCCCAGATACAGCGTCTTTCACGAACTTGTCAGATCCATATAATTCAGAGAGCATCAGTACGATGAGTTTTATTTGGAACTTTGGGTCAGTAGAAAGAGATCCCAAGAAGTTGTTTACAAACACAGGAACGGTAGATAGTTTATATGAAGTAGAATTGATATCAACCAGTCAGCATGGTTGTAAAGATACGTTTGTAGATACGGTGGTAATTCATCCGGATGCTAGATCAGATTTTAATCCAACATCGACAACAGGCTGTGCTCCATTAGTGATGGATTCGTCACTGATTAATTTAGCACAGTATGCTAGTGCGAATGATGTATATAGTTGGACGATATTCGGATCGGACTCATCAACAATATTAAGTAGTTTCCAAGGAGTAAGCTTTAAAAGCTATACGATGAGTAAGGATAACGATACGACTTATGTACGGTTGATTACAAGTAGTAATTATGGTTGCAAGGATGATACATTAGTCATAAGGTTTACAACAATCAAAGACCCTATAGCTAATTTTACAATGTCAGATACAACAGGTTGTGGAGATACGCAGATTAGTCTACAGAATGCTAGTACTCCAAGTGGGTTGAGTTCACGATGGGATTTTGGAGATGGTAATACAAGTGTTCAGACCAACCCAACTCATGTGTTTGGTAATAGTAGCAATATCCAAGACTCAACGTATAATATACGACTTATAGTAAAAGTTGGGTCTGGTTGTTCAGATACAATTGTTAAGTCTTTTACTTCTTTTGGGAAACCGTTTGCAAATTTTGGGGCTAATGAGGCATGTGAATATAAGAGTACAATTTTTACAGATTCATCTTTAACAGGTGGATCTCCGTTAACTGATTGGAACTGGGATTTTGGTGATACTTTTGGTGACACCATACAAAACCCTACTCATACATATAATCAGGATGGAACGTATAACGTAAAACTAACTGTAATTAATAGCAATGGCTGTATTGATTCAATTACCAAACCCGTTTTATCATATCCTATACCTCTTTTAAATTTTTCGTATGACACCATTGTTTGCGAAAAGGATTCTGTTTTTATGAATAACACAACAACAGGAGCCATGCAATATGATTGGGATTTTGGAAATGGAAATTCTGATAGTAGGAAGTCTCCTCATGCATATTACGATACGTCAGGTTTGTACCCGATTAGGCTTATAGCAACCAGTGATTTTGGTTGTTACGATTCGTTGAGTAAGTCAATTCAAGTGATAGGTGCACCACAGGCATCTTTTATACCAAGTGTTGATGATGGATGTGCCCCATTAACAGTTAATTTTTCAAATAACTCGACTGCAGAATATTCAGAATATAAATGGGATTATGGTCAAGGAGATGTTAGCGTAGGTCCAATAGCGGATACAATAGTATACCAACAAGGTAAGTATGATACTACATATTATGTAAGGTTAGTAATTTCAAATCAGTGTAAAACAGATACCTTTATTGATTCAATACTGGTACGCCCAACACCAGTTGCCATATTTGAAACGGATCGTGATATTGGTTGTAGCCCACTAAATCTTCAATTTTCAAATAATCTTACTTATGGTAATCCAGATACGTTGATATGGGATTTTGGAGACGGCTCACCAATTTATAAGACAACTAAAAATACCGATGATGAACCACTGTCACATTCATTCACAACAGGTATAATACCGTCAGATTACACCATAACATATATCGCAAAAAATAGTTGTGGTGCAGATACAGCAGAGAAGTTAGTTGTAGTATATAAAACAGTAGAGGCATTGTTTGATGCAGACACGTTGAGTGGATGTATTCCGTTGACGATTAATTTTACTAACACATCTAGAGGTCATATTGATTATGAATGGGATTTCGGAGATGGGAATACTAGCAATTTGGATAACCCTTCTCATACATTCACTCAAGTTGGAACATTTACGGTTAGGTTATTTGTGTCTGATAGTTGCTCATATGACACCTTTGAACAGCAGGTATTCGTTTATCCAGAGCCAATAGTAAGTTTTGACTTCATTAAGGATTCTATTTGCCAATTTGATTCTATTCGATTTATTAGTACATCAAATAATGTTTCAAGAGTATACTGGGATTTTGGAGATGGAGATTCAAGTAGGTTAAATAATGTTTTTCATCAGTTTGATAGCAGTGGAACATTTAATGTAAGGTATACAGGGTATTCCGCCCTACACAATTGTCCTGCAACAATTGCTAAGGATGTTCATATCCTTCCAAGACCGATAGCTGGGTTTGTGCCATCATTAGACAGTCTTTGCGAGTATCCAGCTGACGTAGACTATACCAATACCTCAATAGGGGCTCAAGAGTATAACTGGATATTTGGAGATGGTAGTCGATCAACACAAACGAATCCATCTCTTGTTCTAACATCTTCAGGCACTTATTATGACACATTAATAGCGTCTAATCAATTCGGGTGTTCTGATACGGCTATATCCTTAATAAAAGTATTTGATCCTCCTGTAGCTGATGCTAAAATATCACCACTAAATGGTTGTGTGCCATTGGAGGTAGATTTTGAAAATTTATCAACCAATTATTTGTATAGTAAATGGGATTTTGGAAATGGAGATACAAGTAATCAATCTGATTTAACCTATACCTATGACATCGTTGGTTCATATTTACCTTCTTTGATTGTATATGGTAATGCTAACTGTTCAGACACGTTTAAATTGTCATCAACAATTGATGTGCATCCAAATCCAATTGCAGATTTCGATTATAGCATAGAGAGTGTTAAAACACTATTCGACAACAAAAGTACTGGGGCCAATTCCTATTTATGGGATTTTGGAGATGGGGGGTCAAGCATTGAAGAAAATCCAATATATCAATTCACAGAAAGTGGAATTTTTAGTACGTTACTAGTTGCAACCAACAATTTTGGGTGTAAGGACTCTATTATAAAAGCAATAGATATATCACAAAGCTATGGTTTATTTGTTTCCAATGCATTTTCACCTGAATTTGGAGAACCAGAAGTCCGTATGTTCAAACCAAGAGGAATTGGGTTGGCTGAATATCAAATCTATATTTATGATACATGGGGCAATCTGTTATGGGAATCCAATAAACTATTTAAAACAGAGCCATCAGAAGGATGGGATGGAAAAGACAAAGAAGGAAATGACATGCCTCAAGACACTTATGTTTGGAAAGTTACTGCTAAGTTTTTAAATGGTCGAATTTGGCCAGGGAAAGTTTATTCCGATGGATCGGTTAAGCGTTATGGGACAGTAACTTTAATACGATAATGAAGATTAGAAATACAATAATGAAGATTAGAAAATTAATCATAGTATTTATTTTGACCATTTTTGGTTTGAATGGATATGCTCAAGATCCATTATTTTCATCAACATTAGATAATCCTCTTTATTATAACCCAGCCACTCCAGGCATTGTAAGAGGTCATGAATATAGGTTGAATTACAGAGAACAGTGGCCTGGGATACCAGCTGCTTTACGTGCTTTTAATTTTTCATCAACGCATCAGTTGAGAAACACAGTGGGTATAGGTTTTTTTGTTATGTCTAATGTAGAAGGAGAATCTCGTTTAAAGACAGATAAGATTGAAGCTAGCATTGCTTTTCCAGTTAAAATTTCACGCTATCTTAAAATTAGTGGCGGAATAAACGCTGGTTTTGGACAAAAAAGTATCGATTGGACAAGAATTGAATTCGATGATCAGTTTGATAAATATTATGGTAAAATTTATCCAACGAGTTTTTCATTTCCTGAAGAATTTCAGCGAAAGTATGGGGATTTAAGTTTGGGTATAGCAGCTAAAGGGGCTTTGAGAAGAGGAAGAAATGAAGCAAAAGT
This sequence comes from Bacteroidia bacterium, assembly GCA_022425465.1. Classification (GTDB taxonomy): domain Bacteria; phylum Bacteroidota; class Bacteroidia; order NS11-12g; family UBA9320; genus UBA9320. Next base: position 9,279 of record JAKMFK010000298.1, read on the forward strand.
ATATGGATCATTAGGCTTAGCCATGAAACATGTGACTGTTTTTCCTACAGCCAACTTTATTGGAAGTGATATACGAGCAGTTCCTCTTAAATACATTATACATGGGAATATTTGGTTTTTAGACAAAACATTAAGAAAAGGGATTGCTCCAAATTTTAATATAGAAGATCAGGCTTCGATGACCACATTCAACTTATCAACTCGAATAGTCCTTAGACCCTTTTATTTCAATGTGGGAATAAGAAATAGAACATTCAAGTTTAATCTAGAGGAATTTGATAGTTTTATATTTGGAGTTGGTTATACCAGTGAGGTAATTAATAATAATGTAACTAATATTGGTTACAGCTATGACTTCACCACCTCCAAACTCATAGGAGGGACATATGGATCTCATGAAATATCCATTAGCTACAGCTTTGATATTGATGGCAGTAGACAGTTTGGTGGTAAAAGATCACGACGTTCTAGAAATGACATCCAGTGTCCTGCAAGTTTTGGTGGAGTATCATATTAGTGTTTTAGAAAGGCGGTATCACCAAAAACAAAACCACAAAATAATCTAACAATCGTATAACATTTACCTCTAAATACCTGATAATAACCCGCAAACCGTAAGCGGATTTGAAGTTTATAAATAAAAAAAGTCCCGCCGTTAAGCGAGACTATATTCATTTGATAATCAGTGTGGGAACTGCTGGATTCGAACCAGCGACCCTCTGCTTGTAAGGCAGATGCTCTAAACCAACTGAGCTAAGCTCCCTGAAGGGCTGCAAATATAATTTGGGCAAGTTAAAAACAAAATATATTTATTGATCGATTTTGGGGTCAATATATCCAACTAAAGTTGATCTAATCATTTTGGAATTTATATTAAAATTGTGGTATGAGAGCATTGGTTCAACGTGTATCTAACGCCTATGTGGAAGTGAATGAAAAAAAAATTTCTTCAATAAATAAAGGTTTATTAGTACTACTTGGGGTTCAAGATACAGATGACCAAACTGATATTAGTTGGTTATCAAACAAGATTATTAAAATGCGACTATTTGAGGATGATAATGGGAAAATGAACCAAAGTATTGAGGATATTAAAGGACAACTATTGATAGTAAGTCAGTTCACTCTTCATGCGTCTATCAAAAAAGGGAATAGACCCTCTTTTATGGCTGCTGCACATTCAGATATTGCTTTACCCCTTTATCAAACCTTTGTATCAGAATGCCAAAAGCAAATACCCACTCAGACTGGTCAGTTTGGGGCAATGATGCAAGTAGGTCTTGTCAATGATGGACCGGTAACAATTTGGCTAGATAGTAGAAATAAAGAATGAGTCTTTTCTAACTGTTTTTTTTATTGTGAGGCTCAAGCTTAATTTTGTATTAAAACAATTCAACATGAATACGAATACACAGACACTACCAAAATTATATGATGAGGCACAGGATTTTATGCCGTTGCTTGGCACTGATTATGTAGAATTATATGTCAGTAATAGTAAACAAGCCGCTCATTTTTATAAAACAGCGTTTGGTTTTCAAGGGATTGCCTATGCAGGTTTGGAAACAGGTTTGCAAGACAGAGAGAGCTATGTTTTACAACAGGATAAGATAAGATTGGTTCTTACTTCTCCCCTTAAAAGTGGAACTGATATAGGAAGACATATAGAATCACACGGTGACGGGGTCAAGGTTGTTGCTTTATGGGTTCCAGACGCTACGGTAGCTTATGATGAAGCCATCAAGCGTGGAGCGAAACATTATATGTCCCCTACTACAGAGGAGGATGCAGACGGTAAGGTAGTTCGATCAGGTATCTATTCATATGGGGAGACTGTCCATATTTTTGTTGAACGCCAAGATTACAACGGAGTTTTTCTACCTGGATATACCACATGGGAGTCGGCATACAACCCAATAAGCACTGGCTTAATGTATATAGATCATATGGTTGGAAATGTGGAGTTGGGTGAGATGAATACTTGGGTTAATTTTTATAAAGATGTGCTAGGTTTTGCTCAAATAGTTTCTTTTGATGACAAAGATATTTCTACGGATTATACCGCTTTAATGAGTAAGGTAATGAGTAATGGAAATGGACGAATTAAATTTCCAATCAATGAACCTGCTGATGGGAAGAAGAAGTCACAGATTGAAGAATACCTTGACTTTTATGAAGGTCCTGGGGTACAACATATTGCCGTTGCTACTAATGATATCATTAAAACAGTTCGCGAATTGGTTTCTCGTGGTGTGGAATTTTTGCGTGTACCTGACAATTATTACGATGTAGTTTTAGACCGTGTAGGAGAAATAGATGAAGATATCGCACCATTAAGAGAATTGGGAATTCTGGTAGATCGAGATGACGAAGGGTACTTACTTCAGATTTTTACCAAGCCTATTGAACCAAGACCAACGCTATTTTTTGAGATTATCCAACGAAAAGG